>NZ_JADBRK010000013.1:0-128918 GCF_014930595.1 Enterobacter cloacae complex sp. P42RS | reverse complement strand
GTCAATCGCACGCTCTGGTTCTGGGATGTAAGAATCCAGGAAGCCAGCCAGTTCGATGATTTTCGCTTCCCACTCTGCGTCGCCTTCCAGCGCTTTCAGCGCGGAACCACGAACGATTGGGGTATCGTCGCCCGGGAAATCGTACTGAGACAGCAGTTCACGAACTTCCATCTCTACCAGTTCCAGCAGCTCTTCGTCATCAACCATGTCGCATTTGTTCAGGAACACGATGATGTAAGGAACGCCTACCTGACGCCCCAGCAGGATGTGCTCACGAGTCTGAGGCATTGGGCCGTCAGTCGCAGCAACAACCAGGATCGCGCCGTCCATCTGCGCAGCACCGGTGATCATGTTTTTAACATAGTCGGCGTGGCCTGGGCAGTCTACGTGTGCGTAGTGGCGAGTCGGGGTGTCGTATTCAACGTGAGAGGTGTTGATGGTGATACCACGAGCTTTTTCTTCTGGTGCGTTATCGATCTGGTCGAATGCACGAGCAGAACCACCGTAGGTTTTTGCCAGAACGGTAGTGATTGCAGCGGTCAGCGTTGTTTTACCATGGTCAACGTGGCCGATAGTACCGACGTTAACGTGCGGTTTTGTACGTTCAAACTTTTCTTTAGACATCGATTGTCCCTCTAAGACACGGATAAATCGGTGATATCACCACATCAACCAGGCGAAATGCCTGAATTGTTGAATACAGTAAAATTGAAACAGAGAGAAACGGGAAGGAGAAGTGAAGTGGTGCTGATACCCAGAGTCGAACTGGGGACCTCACCCTTACCAAGGGTGCGCTCTACCAACTGAGCCATATCAGCACGTATTGGAGCGGGCAGCGGGAATCGAACCCGCATCATCAGCTTGGAAGGCTGAGGTAATAGCCATTATACGATGCCCGCATCCTGAAACTCGGCTACCCAGTTCTTTCTGTAACAAAAAAAGAGATTTCTCTCTTTTTCAGTTTGAGCTGGCTAATTTTTCCAACCAGCTCCGGCGGCATTTACGCTGCCAGAAAGTGGTGGTGGGGGAAGGATTCGAACCTTCGAAGTCTGTGACGGCAGATTTACAGTCTGCTCCCTTTGGCCGCTCGGGAACCCCACCGGACTTGATGGTGCCGACTACCGGAATCGAACTGGTGACCTACTGATTACAAGTCAGTTGCTCTACCTACTGAGCTAAGTCGGCATCAAGTAGCGCGCATTCTATGGATACCTGCGCGGTCATGCAACTAAAAATTTGCATAAAACGTTCTTTCGCTCACATTTTATGCGAACGCAGCGCTAAGCGATGTAAAAGTAGTCATTCCGGGTCAAATAATCAACATACAGGCATGATTTACATCGCATACACCGTAGCGTGACGGCTTCCGCGTAACGCAGCGCTTTCCATCTTTTTTCTTATTATTCCCGCCATCTGGTGTTAACCTCCTGCCCATTGTCCAAAATTAACTGTGTGATGAGCCACGTCCCGGCAGCATAGCGCTGGCTCACTGAAGCATGCTTATGAGCAAAAAAGAGCAAACGTTAATGACGCCTTATCTTCACTTTAACCGCAGCCAGTGGGCTGCCCTGCGTGATTCCGTCCCTATGACGCTGACGGAAGGTGAAATCGCACGGTTAAAAGGGATAAACGAAGATCTGTCCCTGGAAGAGGTGGCAGAAATTTATCTCCCCCTCTCTCGCTTGCTTAACTTCTATATCAGCTCCAACCTGCGCCGTCAGGCGGTGCTGGAGCAGTTCCTCGGAACCAATGGTCAGCGCATTCCTTATATCATTAGTATTGCGGGCAGCGTGGCCGTGGGTAAAAGCACTACCGCACGCGTGCTGCAGGCGCTGCTGAGCCGCTGGCCGGAACACCGCAGCGTTGAGTTGATCACCACCGACGGCTTCCTGCATCCAAATGAAGTATTAAAAGAACGCGGGTTGATGAAGAAGAAGGGCTTCCCGCTCTCTTATGATATGCACCGTCTGGTAAAATTTGTCTCTGACCTGAAATCTGGCGTGCCGCACGTCACGGCGCCGGTCTATTCACACCTGATTTACGACCGCATCCCGGATGGGGATAAAACGGTAGTCCAGCCGGATATCCTGATCCTTGAAGGTTTGAACGTGCTGCAAAGCGGCATGGACTATCCTCATGACCCGCATCATGTGTTCGTTTCGGATTTCGTCGATTTCTCTATCTATGTTGATGCGCCGGAAGATCTGCTGCAGAACTGGTATATCAACCGCTTCCTGAAGTTCCGCGAAGGGGCATTCACCGACCCGGACTCCTATTTCCACCACTACGCCCAGCTTTCTGAAGAAGAGGCGATTAATGTGGCCAGGGGGCTGTGGAATGAGATCAACTACGTGAACCTCAAAGAGAACATCCTCCCGACGCGCGAGCGTGCGAGCCTGATCCTCACCAAGAGCGAGAAGCACGCCGTCGACCAGATTCGCCTGCGAAAATAGTCAGGCAGACATAAAAAAACCGGCTTAGCGCCGGTTTTTTTTCGTTATGCGTGCGGCTTCTCGCCATTTTCATCCTGATCGACCGCAAAGCAGGCGACCAGCTGACCGCCATACTCCTTCAGCTGCGGCTGAAGCTGGGTGCACGGGCCAAAGCGGCGGCTGCAGCGCGCGTTGAAGGCACACCCCGGCGGCGGATTCAGCGGACTTGGCAGTTCACCCGTCAGCTTAATGCGCTCGCGACGATCGTCCGGGTTCAGACGCGGCGTCGCAGACAACAGCGCCTGGGTGTACGGATGACGAGGATTACTAAAGATCTGCTCTTTGGTCCCCTTCTCCACGCAGCGCCCCAGATACATCACCATCACTTCATCGGCAATATGCTCCACCACCGACAGGTCGTGAGAGATGAACACATAAGACAGCCCCAGATCCTGTTGGAGATCCATCATCAGGTTCAGCACCTGCGCGCGCACGGACACGTCGAGCGCCGAAACCGGCTCATCGGCAATCACCACATCCGGATCGAGCATCAGCCCGCGGGCGATAGCGATACGCTGACGCTGGCCGCCGGAGAACATATGCGGGTAGCGGTCGTAATGCTCGGTTTTGAGGCCGACCTTCGCCATCATCGCCAGCGCTTTTTCACAGCGCTGCTCTTTGCTCAGATTGCTGTTAATCAGCAGGGGCTCTTCCAGGATCTGTCCCACTTTTTTACGCGGGTTCAAAGAACCGTACGGGTTCTGGAACACAATCTGGATTTTCTGGCGGCGCAGCTTCTGCGCCTGCGGGTCGTGCTTGAGCAGATCCTGGCCCTGATAATAAAGCTCACCGCCGGTCGGGACTTCAATCATCGTCAGCAGACGGCCCAGCGTCGATTTCCCGCAGCCTGACTCCCCCACCACCGCCAGCGTTTTACCACGTTCGAGGGTAAATGACACGCCGTCCAGCGCTTTCACCAGGCGCTCAGGGGCAAAAATCCCCTTTTTCACCGGGTAGTGTTTTTTCAGGTCGATGGCCTGCAACAGCGGTTGTTGCGTGGTGGCCTGTTGCGTACTCATAGTGTTGGCCTCCCGGCATCATCGAGTGGGTAGTGGCATTTTGACTGTCGACCGTCGGCCAGCAGATTCAGCTCAGGCTCCTCAACGCGGCATTTGTCCGTGGCATACGGGCAGCGCGGGTTCAGCAGACAGCCCTGCGGACGGTCATATTTACCCGGAACCACGCCCGGCAGCGACGCCAGACGCGCTTTGTCCTGAGCAAACTCCGGCAGCGCGCGCAGCAGTGCCTGCGTATACGGATGACGCGGCGCGCGGAAGATATCGTGCGAATTTCCGGTCTCAACCACCTGGCCCGCGTACATCACGATGATCTTGTGTGCCGCTTCGGCCACCAGCGCCAGATCGTGCGTAATCAGCACCAGCGCCATGTTCTCTTTCTGCTGCAACTCCAGCAGCAGCTCGATGATTTGCGCCTGAATGGTCACATCCAGCGCCGTTGTCGGTTCATCCGCAATCAGCAGCTTTGGTCGACAGGCAATCGCCATGGCGATCATCACGCGCTGGCTCATCCCACCGGAAAGCTGGTGCGGGTATACGTCCAGCCGCGATGCCGGGTCAGGAATACCCACCTGGTTCAGCAGGTCGATCGCGCGCTGGCGACGGGTTTTCTTGTTACCACCCTGGTGCACCTTAATCGCTTCCATAATCTGGAAGCCGACCGTGTAGCACGGGTTCAGGCTGGTCATCGGGTCCTGGAAGATCATCGCCACTTCGGCGCCCACCAGCTGGCGGCGCTGTTTCTCAGAAATGCGCTTCAGGTCCTGACCGTTGAACTGCAGGTTTTCCGCCATCACGCGGCCCGGGTAATCAATCAGCCCCATGATTGCCAGTGAACTCACCGACTTACCGGAACCGGACTCCCCGACGATACCAACCACTTCGCCCTGATTGACGCTGTAGCTGATGCGGTCCACGGCGCGAAACGGGGTGCCTTCGTCGCCGAAGTGCACCGATAATTTATCTACATTTAATAACGCCATCTCGTGCCTCTTACTGCTTCAGTTTGGGATCAAGCGCATCACGCAGGCCATCACCCATCAGGTTAAATGCCAGCACCGTCAGCAGGATTGCCAGACCCGGGAAGGTGACAACCCACCAGGCGCTTTGTGCGAACTGCAACACGTCGGAGAGCATAGTGCCCCACTCCGGTGTTGGCGGCTGCGCACCCATGCCCAGGAAGCCAAGAGCGGCCATATCAAGAATGGCGTTAGAGAAACCGAGCGACGCCTGAACGATCAGCGGCGCAAGGCAGTTAGGGAAGATATTAACGAACATCTGGCGCATCGCACCGGCACCCGCCACGCGAGAGGCGGTCACGTAGTCGCGGTTCACCTCCACCAGCACCGCCGCGCGTGTTAATCGCACATAGTGAGGAAGCGCCACGAAGGTCAGCGCCAGGGCGGCGTTACCGATCGACGGGCCGAAGATCGCCACCAGCACCAGAGCCAGCAGCAGGCTTGGCAGCGCCAGCATGATGTCGACGATACGCATAATGATGTTATCAACGATGCCGCCGAAGTAACCGGCAACCAGGCCGAGGATGATCCCCATAATCAGGGAGAGCACCACCACCAGACAGCCAACCAGCAGCGACAAACGCGCGCCGTACATCAGACGCGACAGCACATCGCGGCCCACATCATCGGTACCCAGCAGGTGCGCCAGACTACCGCCGTCCTGCCAGGCAGGAGGTGCCAGCAGCGCATCGCGGAACTGATCCGCCGGGTTATATGGCGCCAGAAAGTTCGCAAACACCGCAATCAGGATCATGATAGCGACATACACCAGCCCGACTACCGCGCCTTTATTGCGCTTGAAGTAGTGCCAGAACTCCTGCAGCGGCGTCATTGGAACCGGTGCAGCAACAGCTTTGTTTTCAGAAACCTGTGACATGATGGCCCCTTACTTCTTATGACGAATACGCGGGTTCACCACGCCGTACAGCAAATCGACCAGCAGGTTGACGAGGATAATCATCGTCGCGACCAGCAGCACCCCACCCTGCACCACCGGATAGTCACGGCGTTGCAGCGCATCAATCAGCCAGCGTCCGAGGCCCGGCCAGGAGAAGATGGTTTCCGTCAGGATCGCCCCCGCCAGCAGCGTACCCACCTGGAGGCCGATAACGGTCACCACCGGCAGCATGGCGTTACGCAGCGCGTGGACGATGATGACGCGCATGCGGGTTAAACCTTTGGCGCGCGCGGTACGGATGTAATCTTCACCCAGCACTTCCAGCATGGAGGAACGGGTCATACGCACGATCACCGCCAGAGGAATGGTGCCCAGCACCATGGCAGGCAGGATCATGTGCGCAACGGCATCAATGAAGTTGCCCTCCTCGCCCCAGATGGCCGTGTCGATCAGCATAAAGCCGGTTAACGGATTGGTATCATCAAGGAAGACCATATCGCTGACGCGTCCGGAGACCGGCGTCAGGTTCAATTGCACCGAGACCAGCATGATCAGCATCATGCCCCACCAGAAGATAGGCATGGAGTAACCGGTCAGCGCCAGACCCACGGCGGTATGGTCGAAAATAGAGCCACGCTTAACGGCAGCCAGTACCCCAACAGGAATACCCACCGCAGTGGCGAAAATCATGGCGCAGATGCCAAGCTCCAGCGTCGCTTTAAAACGCGGCACGAACTCGTCCCACACCGGAAGACGGCTTTTTAACGAAATCCCTAAGTCACCGTGCATCACGCCCCAGATATAATGGAGGTACTGCTGCCACATCGGCTTATCGAGGCCGAGTTCAGCCAGCAGCTGCGCATGACGTTCAGGGGAAATACCACGCTCGCCCGCCATAATCATTACCGGGTCGCCGGGGATCATATGGACGAAGGCAAAAGTGAGAAGGGTGATACCGATAAACGTCGGGATAACAAGTCCCAGACGTCGGAGGATGAACTGCAACATAACCCGGATTCTCTCTGATGACGCACGGCCAGTGGCGTGACGTCTGTATTGCTCACAAATCTTATTCCCTCCCCTTTCAGAGAGGCAATAAAGCACTGCTGCCGGGTGGCGCTACGCTTACCCGGCCTACATACCGTAGGCCAGTGCAAGCGCAGCGCCGCCTGGCGTTGCTTTTAATTATTCAACCGATACGTTTTCGAAGTGGTGTTTGCCCAGTGGATCAACCACGTAGCCCTTCACTTCTTTACGCACTGGCTCATACACGGTGGAGTGAGCAACAATCAGCGCCGGAGCCTGATCGTGCATAACAACCTGAGCCTGCTTGTAGAGTTCAATACGTTTGTTGTGATCGTCGGTCGCACGCGCCGGCTGGATCAGGTCTTCAAACGGCTTGTAGCACCAGCGAGAGTAGTTAGAGCCGTCTTTCGCTGCCGCACAGCTGAACAGGGTGGCGAAGAAGTTGTCCGGATCCCCGTTGTCACCGGTCCAGCCCATCATTACCGCCTGGTGCTCACCCGCTTTGGCGCGCTTCAGATACTCGCCCCACTCGTAGGTCACAATCTTGGCCTGAACGCCAATTTTCGCCCAGTCAGCCTGAACCATTTCCGCCATACGGCGTGCGTTCGGGTTGTACGGACGCTGTACCGGCATCGCCCACAGCTCGACGGTGAAGCCTTTATCCTGGCCCGCTTCTTTCAGCAGCGCTTTCGCTTTCTCAGGATCGTAACTGTAGTCCTTAACGTCGTCGTTATAGCCCCACATGGTTGGTGGGATCAGGTTCTTGGCAGCAACGCCCGCGCCCTGGTAAACGGCCTTGATGATCGCTTCTTTGTTCACCGCGTAGGTCAGCGCCTGACGTACTTTCACGTCATCAAACGGTTTCTTCTCGGTATTGAAGGAGAGATAGCCCACGTTCAGGCCCGCCTGCTCCATCAGGTTGATGTTTTTGTCCTGCTTCATGCGCGCGATATCTGCCGGATTCGGGTACGGCATCACCTGGCATTCGTTTTTCTGCAGTTTAGCGTAACGCACGGATGCATCAGGCGTGATGGAGAAGACCAGACGGTCGATCTGCGGCTTGGTGCCCCAGTAGCCCGGGAAGGCTTTATACAGAATACGGGAGTCTTTCTGGTACTGCAGCAGCTGGAACGGGCCGGTACCGATTGGGTTCAGGTCCACTTTTTCCGGCGTGCCGGCTTTCAGCATATTGTCCGCATACTCTTTAGAGAGAATAGAGGCGAAGTCCATGGCCAGGTCAGCCAGGAATGGCGCTTCAGGACGGGTCAGCACGAACTGAACGGTTTTATCGTCTACTTTTTTCACTTCGGCGATCAGGTCAGGCAGACCCATCCCTTCGAAGTATTCGTAGCTGCCGCCAGACACTTTGTGGTACGGGTTCTGGGCGTTTTTCTGACGGTCGAAGGAGAACACAACGTCGTCGGCGTTAAAGTCGCGCGTTGGTTTGAATTCTTTGCTGTCCTGCCACTTCACGCCCTGGCGCAGGTGGAAGGTATAGGTTTTGCCGTCTTCGCTGATGTCCCACTTCTCGGCCAGACCCGGAATCACTTCCGTGGTGCCGGTTTTGAATTCAACCAGACGGTTATAGATCGGTACAGAGCTTGCGTCGTAAGTCGTACCAGAGGTAAAGAGCTGTGGGTTAAAGCCTTCCGGCGAGCCTTCAGAACAGTAAACCAGGGTTTTTGCCTGTACGCTTGCTGCCACGGTCATAGCCACCAGGCTCAGACCAAGCTTCAGCATCCCTGACTTCTTCAAGGAAATACTCATTATTCTGCTCCAATGTGATGTTTTGCTTTGTTGTGTTACGCCGCCAGACCTTTATTTATTTTTTACCCGGTCCGGTCGGAGGTGCCCGAAGGCGTTTAAGGGATGGAGAATCCTTTCAGAAGAGCGTTTGAGTTGCAGCGCAGATCGTCCCTGAAATGCCCCTCATGCCCTACAATCTGTCAACAGAATGTGAAAACGTCAATACAGGCGACGGGGATTTGCGCCGAGTGTGAGAAACCGCAAACAAAGATTAAAAAAACCCTGAACGCCAGTTTTCAGCAGGGAAATTTATGCTACTCGCCAACTTGCAGCACAAATATCTTCATATTTCGCAACAATCAGTGATTAACTTTTATTCAGAATGGGTAAATTTTCTTGCAGAATGGTGATTATCTGAGCACTAAATACCGTGAACGTTAAAACGCACAGCGAAAAATGCTGAGGTTATCCATAAGCAACGCGAAAAAAGATCAATCTATATATAAAAAAATACAATGGATTATGTCACAAAATCGTTAACAGGCAGGAAGAAGCGGGGATAAGGGGCATTTTACTGAATCAGGATGAGTAAGCCGTTAATGCAAAAAGGGCTAACCTTGCGGTTAGCCCTTTTCAGAATGTGGTCGGCGAGAGAGGATTCGAACCTCCGACCCACTGGTCCCAAACCAGTTGCGCTACCAAGCTGCGCTACTCGCCGAATGCGGAGCGCATCTTACTGCTGAGGTGCGCCCCCGTCAATCCCTTATTTTCAAAAAGCCATTCAACTGGCGATATTCTCGCCAGAGCAGCTACTGCGCGGCTTTTGCGGTGTTATCAGGGAGTTTACACCAGTTGTTGTTTTCGTTAATCCCACCATTCGGTGAGGTATAGCCGAGGCAACCCATAATGGTATCGTACAGCTCAACGTGACGACGCGGCACCTTCATTTCCGCCTCTTTCTTAAGCTGAGCAAACATCTTCGCTTTCTCCGGATTTTCAAGATACTTATCCGACATCCACATGATCATCGGCACGCGGAACTGCTCCGGCGGTGCCAGCTTGCGCGGCGTACCGTGCAGGTGCTCTTTCTCATTAATGGACTCACCGTGGTCTGCGGCGTAGATAACAATCGCTTTTTTATCACGCAGCTGGTCAATCACGCGGCTCAGGAAGGTATCCACATACAGAATGGAGTTATCGTAGGCGTTGATCAGCTCCTGCTTGCTGCAGTCTTTATTAATGCCTACGCATTCAGGCTGCCATTTCGCGAAATCACGCGTGTAACGCTGGTAATAACTGTAATGCGACCCTTTGGTATGCAGAATGACGAGATGTTTGCCCTGCGGGTGATTCTTCAGAGACTGGGACATCTCCTCAAGCAGCAGCATGTCGTCCACGTTTTTCCCGCGGTTGCGAGGCTCGGCACCAATCTGCTCACGATACGCGATGTTATCTGCCAGCGTGTTGGTGTAGAACCACATCTCACTTTGCATGGCGAACAGATCGGAGCTAAATCCAAGCTGCTTCAGCACGGCAAAGACGTTTTGCTCTTTGAGGGTACGCTGCGGGTTATCGCTCGCCCCGCCTTCACGCACAAACATACAGCGCAACGAGAGCTTCGTGGCGGTATCGCAGGAATAGCCGCGGTAAGCCACCAGATTCTTCTCCTGCGCCAGTTTCGGCGTGGTATCGCGGTCATAACCGAGGATACCCATATGATCCCAGCGCGTCGTTTCACCGATGACAAAGACTACGTAAGTATCATCCAGCCCGTCAGCCGGCGCCTGGTAGGTGAACTTTTTGGTCGGGTTAATCAGCGATTTTACATCGCTGGATTCGTCCGCCTGTGCCCAGGCGTAAAGACCTAACGCGGACAGCCAGTTGGACGGCAGATACGAGTTAGCCACCACGCCGCCATAGCTCGGCATATCCACGCCCGTCGCTTTTTCGATCCGTTTTTGCTGTTTTTCCATCAGGCGAATCGGCGCCCACACCAGCAGGCCCGCCAGCAGAACGACGGCGACGTTGCGGATGCGCTGTCCCCGGGTACGCAGCTGGCGTAACAGGGTATAACGGCAGGTATTACTCCAGATAAAGAAGAGCGGGATCAGGCAGGTCAAAATCGTCCATATGATGAACCCTTGACCCACCACCTCTTTCGAGAGGTCGATGTCCGTGGTCATCACCGAGGCGACAATACCGTAGCCAATGACCACGTTCATGAATGTCATGTAATAGCTTGCGGCGGCAGAGATAATCACCACCAGCGAGGCCAGAATTTGCCATGTACGTCGGCCAAAAAGCGAGAGCAGGCGTAACAGGAAGAAGGTTGCCAGGATAGAGCCAAACACTTCAATGACGGCAAAAATTCCATTTCTTACGCTGAGGTGTTCGAAATAACCTTCCACACGTCTGAACAGTACCGCGCCATTCAGAAACAAACCGATATAGACAGCCAGCATCAGACACAATCTTTGCTGGGTAAGAGACCTAATATATTTCATGCAAACAACCCTGGGGGAAGGGGTATAAAGACCCGCCGAATCTCAGTGAGAAAGCTGACAGAGTAAGTAGATGCGAGCGAAACCGTTATCAGAAACGTCTACAAGCGCGATAAGTAGACCACAGCGGGAAAGAAAAGTGGCAGCAGAGAGTGTGATCGTGGAAATTTTTTACAAAATAACAAGTCCGGAAGTGATGTTGAGATAAAAAAAAGAGGCCCTGAGGCCCCTTTTCATCGAATCATGCATGCGCTTCTTTATACACTTCGCGCTGTGGCTGACGAATCGTTGTGGACAGCGCCAGCGAGATAATCAGCAAGGCAAATATCACGCAGAAGGTCACGTAGAAGCCACCGAACAGCGAGGCAATCAGCGACCCGCAGATACTGCCGATACCGAAGCCGAGATAAATGACGCCGTAGTTTTTCGCCAGATTGTTGAGGCCGAAGAACTCGCTTACCAGCGACGGGAAAACGGTAATGGTGCCGCCGAAGTTAAAGGCGACGCAGGCAATCGCCGCAAAGAAAGTCGCCTCGTTCAGCGGTGCAAACAGCAGCGCCGCCATGCCTACCAGAGAGATGACCTGCCCCAGCGTAATCACGCGGATGCGGGCGATTTTGTCAGACAGGATACCGAGCACCAGACGACCCGAGAGGTTAGCAATGGAGATGACCGTCACCGCATTCGCCGCCGTCGCGGCATCCAGTTTTACCATCCCCTGCGCGATATCTTTCGCCACACCGATGACATACAGACCGCTCATGCAGGCCGTCAGGAACATCACCGCCAGCATCCAGTACTGCGGTTTACGCATGGACTGCGCGAGGGTGAAATCATTCTCCACCACGCCGTTAACGGTTTTCACTTCCTGCTGCGGGGCATCTTTCATCAGCGTGGCGCCAAACAGAATCATCACCAGGACAATAGCCCCCCAGATCATGAACGTTTTTTCGAGGCCAACGGACGCCAGCAGTTGAGAGTCGATAAATTTAAAGCCAAGGCTGCCCAGGCCATAGGAGCCGATAGCAAACGCGGAGATTAAGCCTTTACGCTCCGGGAACCACTTCACGCAGTTCGACAGCGTCAGCAGGTAACCTGCGCCGTCCGCCAGCCCCACCAGCACGCCGGCGCTCAGCCACAGCATCATCAGATTGCTGGAATGCGCCGTCAGGAAAAAGCCCAGGCCCAGCAGAATGCCGGAGGCCATGGTCACGCGCTTCACGCCGAAGCGTTCCTGAAGTTTGCCCGCCACGGAAGAGGAAATCGCTAATCCAAGACTCAGCAAGCCGAAGGAGAATGCCACCTGGCTTATCGGCGCGCCGAGCTTATCAGACAAGGCGCTGTTAAACAGACTCCAGGTATAAACCGAACCCAGTGCGAACTGGGTAATGATGGTGCCGAAGAGCGTCAGCCAACGCGTGCGGTTATAGGTTGAGGTGTTCATGGCAGTATCCTGCAAGAGAAATTAAGGAAATTCGCTGAGGACACGATAAACAAAACCCCAAAACGCCAGGGGTAAAACGGCATGAAATGCAGGAGAAACGGAATGAAATGCCTGGAAGCGGGAATGAACGACCTTGCCGGAGAAGAAAACGTTGAAAGGTGAGTGACCACTATCACCACACCCCTCGCCGTTATTGTATTAAATATGTTACCGCAGCGTTTAAAAAAGTAACAACCCTAAAATTTGGCGCTTAAGCCCAGGGTATACAAATATTCTTCTTCCGACTGCTGGTTGTAGCTGATCTTCGCCCAGGGGTGTAAATCGCCGTACTGGGTATCAACACGCCACCCCAGCGAGTTCACGCTGGCATGCCAGAGGGGTTCGGTAAGCGACTGCGCGGTGGTTGTATCACTAAACGTATTTAACGTTGAGGGTGGAGTGCCCTCTGTGCGCCACGCCATGACCGGCCCGGTTGTAATATGCCCCGCCACGGGAAAATTCCAGCCAACGCTCAGAACGGTTTCCGCATCCGAACCGGATGGGTCGTTCAGCGCAAAGCCCGCAGCATTCTGCGAATGGTTAATACGCTCCGCGAGAATATCTTCATAACGAGGTTGGTGATCGGCGTCCCATGTATAGCGTTCTGTCGTATTACTTTGTGCATCTGAAACGATATATTCCTGTTGCCACGCAAAAGCGGTGTTACATATAAGCAGGCAGGCTGAAACGCCCACCAGGCCAGAAGCAGCATGGCGACCACTGATTTTTTTTATCATCATCAAAGCGACTCCAGAAAGAGCCGAGTTCGGCGATATATGTCATTGTTCGAAGAGGTATTGGGGCATATAGCCCTGTATTAACTATTGTCTCTTTAGCAGACTCGTCAAGCCGGGCAGATTGAAATTTTTGCGTTTATCGTATCAGGAAGGGAGATGACCTATGCAACGTTGCGGTTGGGTAAGCCAGGATCAGCTTTATATCGATTATCACGACAAGGAATGGGGCGTACCGGAAACCGACGGTGAAAAACTGTTTGAAATGATTTGCCTTGAAGGCCAGCAGGCCGGTCTGTCGTGGATCACCGTTCTGAAAAAGCGTGAGAACTACCGCAATGCCTTCCACCGGTTCAATCCGGCTGCGGTGGCCGCCATGACCGACGACGACGTGGAAAGGCTGGTTCTGAATCCCGGTATCATCCGCCATCGCGGTAAAATTCAGGCCATTATCGGTAACGCGCGGGCTTATCTGGCGATGGAGCAAAACGGCGAACCCTTCTCAGCATTTGTCTGGTCGTTTGTGGATAACGAGCCGCAGGTGACGCGGGCCGCCACGCTTGCAGAGATCCCAACCTCGACCCCTGCCTCGGATGCCCTGTCGAAAGCGCTGAAAAAACGCGGCTTCAAGTTTGTGGGCACCACCATCTGTTACTCCTTTATGCAAGCCTGCGGGCTGGTCAATGACCATATTACGGGCTGCATCTGCCACCCGGAGGGCAACCATGATCCGCAAATGGCACAGTGAGAATACCGCTCAGCTCCTGAGACTGTGGCTTGAGAGCACCACCGAGGCGCATCCGTTTATCGACGCCGCCTACTGGAAAGCGAACGAAGCGCTGGTGCGGGATGAATACCTTCCCGCCGCCGAAACCTGGGTCTGGGAGGAGAACGGCACGCCGCGCGGTTTTATCAGCGTCATACAGTCGCAGTTTGTGGGGGCGCTGTTCGTTACGCCAGCGTATATCGGAAAAGGCATCGGGCGCGCGCTGCTGAACCATGTTCAACAGCGCTTCCCGCACTTAACCCTGGAGGTGTATCAGAAAAACGTCCGGGCGGTGAATTTCTATCATGCTCAGGGCTTTCGCATTGAAGACTGCGCCTGGCAGGATGATACCCAGCACCCGACGTGGATCATGAGCTGGCAGGCGGATCAAACGCCGTTAAGGTAAGCTCGGGCCCTTCATATTTCTCGACCCAGGCCAGCGCCGTGTTCCCTGCGCAACCATTCCCCAGCTTCGAGCTGGGGAGATCTTTGGTCAGCACGTTAACCGCCCCGTTTTTACAGATCCCACCTTCGGTGGGCTCAAGGTCGGGCCAGGCTCCCTGATGAATACAGATCACGCCTGGCTTAATCCCGTCGCTGACCACCGCCCCTGCCAGCACCTGTCCACGCTGGTTCCAGACGCGCACCACGTCACCGTCCGCAATCCCACGCGCTTTGGCGTCTAAAGTATTCAGCGTAATTGGCTCCCGCCCGGCGACCGCATACTGCTCGCGCAGAGAGGTGTAGTTAAGCTGACTGTGCAGACGATGCGCCGGATGGGCAGACAGCACCTGCAGCTGCTCCGGCTGAGCGTTGCCGTGCCACTCGTCCGGCTCCAGCCACGAAGGGTGTGGCGGACAATCGACATATCCAAAGCTGGCGATGCGCTCGCTGTAGATCACAATCTTGCCGCTCTCGGTTTTCAGCGGATGGTTTTCCGGGTCGCGACGGAAATCGGCGAAACGGACAAATCGGGCGTTCTGTTCGCTTTCCGGCATTTCGAGAATCTGGTTCGCCTCCCAGAATTCAGCAAATGGCGGAAGCGTCACGCCCTGCGCCGCACCGCGCTGTCCGGCGATCTGGTAGAAACTCTCCAGCCACTGCAGGTCATTTTTCCCTTCGGTAAAGCGTTCGCGACCGCCCGCTTCCCAGAGCTCGCTCAGTTCAGCAAACACGTCAAAATCATCACGCGCTTCATCACGCGGGGCCACCACGCGCTTCATCGGCACCATATGCTGGTTGCTGTAATCGCCGGTCATGGTGAGATCGTTACGCTCAAACGACGTGGTCGCCGGCAGCACGATATCGGCATGTTTGGCCGAGGCGGTCCAGAAGCACTCGGAAATCACCACCAGCTCCGGCTTTTGCCAGGCGCGGATCAAGCGATTGGTATCCTGATGGTGCGTGAAGTTTGCCCCGCCCGCCCACCAGACAAACTTAATGTCCGGGAAGTGGCGGTCCAGACCGTTATGCTGATAAAAACCGCCCGGGTTTTCCAGGGCTTCAACGATTCGTGCCACCGGGATTTTATCCACGGCATCCACGCCGCCCTGCACCGAGCCTTGCAGGGACGCCAGCACCGCCGCTTTACGCGTTGGGTTACCGCCGTTCGCAAAGTGATAAGAAAGACCAAAACCGCCGCCCGGCGTACCGATCTGCCCAAGCATCGCGGCAAGGGTCACCAGCATCCAGTGTTTCTGCTCGCCGAACTGCTGGCGCTGCATCCCCCAGCCGGACATTAACATCGTGGTATTTTTATGGAACAGTGCCGCCAGTTCGCGGATTTTAGCGGCTGGAACGCCACAAATTTCCGCGGCCCACTCTGCCGTTTTCACTACCCCATCAGATTGGCCCGTCAGGTAGTCGGCGAATTTGTCGAAGCCGGAGGTGCACCGGGCGAGGAAATCGCGGTCGTGCCAGCCGTTCTCCACCAGCGTATGGGCGATACCCAGCATCATCGCCACGTCGGTGCCCATATGCGGAGCAATCCACTCGGCGCTGTCGCCGAAGAAGTCCATGGTTTCAGAACGCATCGGATCAATGCAGATGATGCGTTTGCCGCTTTTGCGCAGCGCGTCGAAATACCCCATCCCCTGCTCGTCGCTGGCATTCCAGGCAATTTTCAGCGTGTTCAGCGGGTTGGCGCTCCACAGCACCACCACGTCGGTGTGCTGCAGCACCAGCGGCCAGCTGGTCTGCTGCTGGTACACTTCGTTTCCTCCCACGACGTACGGCATGATCGCCTGCGCCGCGCCGGTCGAATAGTCTCCCAGATGACCGGTATAGCCCCCGGCCAGGCTCATGTAGCGCTGCAGTAGGGTCGAGGCCTTGTGCAGCACGCCGTTCGAGCGCCAGCCATAGGAGCCGGCAAAAATGGACGATGGGCCATAGCTGTCGCGAATGCGCTTATGCTGCGTATGGATCAGCGCCAGCGCATCGTCCCAGCTCACGCGAACAAACTCATCCTGACCACGGATCCCCTGCGGCTTATCCGGCGAGGCCAGAAAACCTTTGCGCACCATCGGCCAGCGCACGCGCGTTTTGCTGTGCACCTGATCGCGTACGACGGTCTGTAACGAATTGGGATGTTGTGTTGGCAGTGCCCCACGGGACGACAGAACATTTTCGCCATCGGTTTCGACCAGCATCGGCCCCCAGTGGGCGGCGGTCAGAATGGTTTTTGTTGAGGTGCTCAAGCGTGCGCTCCTGGTTGCGTGCAGGTTTACGGCCTTCTCGTTGAGGCCGTTTATGGTTTGTCACAAATTTCAGAGTTATACCCGGAATTTTCTCCGTATCTGGACGTCATAATCAACTGCCACGCTCGCCGTGGCAAAGAATAAAAAGGATTAAGGAAAGAAGATGAAAAAACGCGTACTCGTTATTGCCGCTCTGGTGAGCGGTGCACTGGCTGTTTCTGGCTGCACAACCAACCCTTACACCGGTGAGCGCGAAGCGGGTAAATCCGGCATCGGCGCAGGTATCGGCTCGCTGGTCGGCGCAGGCGTTGGGGCGCTCTCCTCCTCCAAGAAAGACCGCGGCAAAGGTGCGCTGATTGGCGCAGCGGCAGGCGCGGCGCTGGGCGGCGGCGTCGGTTATTACATGGACGTGCAGGAAGCGAAACTGCGCGACAAAATGAAGGGAACCGGCGTGAGCGTCACCCGCAGCGGCGATAACATCATCCTGAACATGCCGAACAACGTGACCTTTGACAGCAGCAGCGCCACGCTGAAACCTGCGGGCGCGAACACCCTGACCGGCGTGGCGATGGTGCTGAAAGAGTACAACAAGACCGCCGTGAACGTGATTGGCTACACCGACAGCACCGGCAGCCAGGATCTGAACATGCGTCTGTCTCAGCAGCGTGCCGATTCCGTGGCCAGCTCCCTGATAACCCAGGGCGTTGAAGCAAACCGCATCCGCACCAGCGGCATGGGCCCTGCCAATCCTATCGCCAGCAACAGCACGGCGGAAGGTAAAGCGCAAAACCGTCGCGTAGAGATTACGTTGAGTCCTGTGCAGTAGGTAAAAGCAAAACGGCAACCCCGTTGCCGTTTTTAGTGTCTGCGCCCTCTCCCGTGGGAGAGGGTTGGGGTGAGGGCATCAGACCGCAACCTCCGGTAAGCGCACCGCCACCCGGCAAAATGCTTGATTCGCCAGATTTTCCCGCTAAGGTATTCACACTAAATTCAGGGAAATCTGCGATGAGCAAACCAGCCCGGGCCACCATCAGCGACGTGGCGAAAGCCGCCAAAACCGGTAAAACCAGCA
Source organism: Enterobacter cloacae complex sp. P42RS (assembly GCF_014930595.1). Classification (NCBI taxonomy): domain Bacteria; kingdom Pseudomonadati; phylum Pseudomonadota; class Gammaproteobacteria; order Enterobacterales; family Enterobacteriaceae; genus Enterobacter; species Enterobacter cloacae complex sp. P42RS. The sequence goes on along the minus strand of NZ_JADBRK010000013.1, from coordinate 111,469 downwards.
TTTCGCGCTACCTTAACGGCGAGAAACACCTGCTGTCCGACGCATTGCTGGCGCGTATTGAACAGGCCATTGCCGATCTCGACTATCGTCCCAGCCTGATGGCGCGCGGGCTCAAACGCGGTCGCACCCGCTTGATCGGCCTTATTATCGCCGATATCACCAACCCCTACTCCGTCAACGTCCTCAGCGGTATCGAGGCCGCCTGCCGCGAGAAGGGCTTCACGCCGCTGGTCTGTAATACCAACAACGAAGTCGACCAGGAGCTGCACTACCTCGATCTGCTGCGCAGCTACCAGGTGGAAGGGATAGTGGTTAACGCAGTAGGCATGCGTGAAGAGGGCCTGAACCGCCTGCAGCAGTCCTCCCTGCCAATGGTCCTCATCGACCGTAAAATCCCGGAATTCGCCTGCGATGTCGTCGGGCTGGATAACACCCAGGCAGCCACAACCGCGACCGAGCACCTGATCGAACAGGGCTTCGAAGCGATTCTTTTTCTGAGCGAACCGCTGGGCATGGTAAATACCCGACGCGACCGCCTGGCGGCATTTCGCGCCACGCTTGCGCGTTATCCCGGTGCGATCGCCGAAAATGCCGAAACGCCGCTTCACGAAGCCGACCAGATCGACAATACCCTGCGCCAGTTCCATACCCGCCATCGCGGGATGCGCAAAGCCGTTATTTCCGCCAACGGGGCGCTGACGCTTCAGGTCGCCCGCTCGCTCAAGCGCATTGGCCTGCACTGGGGCAGCGATATCGGTCTGCTGGGCTTTGATGAGCTGGAGTGGGCGGAGCTGGCTGGCGTAGGTATTACGACCCTTAAACAACCCACCTGGCAGATTGGCTATGCCGCTGTAGAACAAGTGATTCGTCGTATTGAAGGCACCCGCGATGCCGTACGCGAGCAGGTCTTCTCCGGCGAGCTGATCGTTCGCGGCTCCACCGCCCGTTAATTCCCCCCTTGTGATAGCGATCATAAATTCGACATCCTGATCTTTTCTTTGGAACCGGTTCCATCTAGCGTAATAGTATTGATATGTTGCGATGGAGTCCGAAGATGGGCAGGAAAATCATGGTGGTCATCGCCGCGTATGGCGCGGAACAGGTGCGACAGGCAGGCGGTCAGCGGGCGATGCTCCCCGTTATTGCAGCCGCAGGGGCAGACGGCGTGGAGATCCGCCGCGAACTGTTTAACAGCGAAGAGCTGCTGGCGCTGCCTGCACTGAGCGAATCCATCGAGCTAATGGGTCTGCTGGCGTGCTACTCCGCACCCGCCGCCCTGTTTATGGCCGACGGCACCCTTAACCCGGACCTGCCCCGCTATCTCTCTGAGGCCAACACCCTTAACGCCCTGTGGCTGAAGGTTTCCCTGGGCCATTTCAGCGACACACAGCCTCTCGACGCCCTGCGCGCCCTGCTGAATGCCAGCGGTATGGCGCTTGTTGTGGAGAACGATCAGACCGACTGCGGGCAGCTCGCGCTCATGCGGCGCTTCCAGGCCTCCTGTCGGGAAATGGCGTTGCCCGTCACGCTGACCTTCGACATGGGCAACTGGCTGTGGGTCGGCGACTCCCCCGAAGAGGCCGCACGTCACCTGGCCCCTGCGGTGAGCTATATCCACGTTAAAGCCGCCGTTCCGCATAAAGATAACTTCCGCGCCGTGGCGCCGGACCGCGCAGACGCGCGCTGGCTGGATCTGCTCGGCCAGCTGCCTGCAGATGCTCCGCGCGGTATTGAGTTCCCGCTGGAAGGGGCGGATTTAACCGCCGTTACCCGTCATTACGTCAACCTGCTGCGCGAGGAGTAAATCATGCACAAAACGCTGGATGCCATCACGATCGGCGAGGCTATGGCGATGTTTGTCGCGACCGAAACGGGCGAACTGAGCGCGGTAGAGCACTTTATCAAACGCGTAGCGGGCGCAGAGCTGAACGTCGCGACCGGCCTGGCGCGTCTCGGTCTGAACGTCGGCTGGGTCAGCCGCGTGGGGGATGACAGCTTTGGCCATTTCGTTCTCGACTCGCTGAAAAAAGAGAATATTGATGCCGCAGGCGTCACCCTGGACGGACGCTTTCCTACCGGCTTTCAGCTTAAATCGAAGGTCGAAAATGGAACCGATCCCATTGTGGAGTATTTCCGCAAAGGTTCGGCGGCAAGCCATCTCTCAACGGAAGATTACCACGCCGGCTATTTTGCCTCCGCGCGCCATCTGCACCTGAGCGGCGTGGCGGCGGCGCTCTCTGACAGTTCCTATGAACTGCTGGACCATGCGGCAACGACCATGAAGTCGCTGGGCAAAACGATCTCTTTCGATCCGAATTTGCGCCCGGTGCTGTGGAAAAGCGAAGCGGAAATGGTCGAGAAGCTGAACCGCCTGGCGTTCCAGGCGGACTGGGTTCTGCCGGGCCTGAAAGAGGGGATGATTCTGACGGGTGAAAATACGCCGGAAGGCATTGCTGATTTCTATTTGAATCAAGGGGTAAAAGCGGTGGTGCTGAAGACCGGTGCCGATGGTGCATGGTTCAAAACGGCCGACGGCGAACAGGGCGCGGTCGCGGCGGTGAAGGTTGAGAACGTTGTCGACACCGTCGGCGCGGGCGATGGCTTTGCCGTAGGCGTCATTAGCGCCCTGCTGGAAGGCAAACCGCTGCAGCAGGCCGTCGCGCGGGGCAATAAGATTGGCTCGCTGGCGATTCAGGTGCAGGGCGACAGCGAAGGATTGCCAACGCGAGCAGAGCTCGGCGTTTAAATTCCCTCTCCCTGTGGGAGAGGGCCAGGGTGAGGGCAGCATGCCACACCAAATAATTAAGCCACCGCGTACCCTACAGACAACGGCGGTAACAACCTCAACAACAGAGGCAAGCCTATGAACAGTTCGACCAATGCAGTAAAACGCTGGTGGTACATCATGCCAATCGTGTTTATCACGTACAGCCTGGCGTACCTCGATCGTGCCAACTTCAGTTTCGCATCCGCAGCGGGGATCACCGAAGACCTCGGCATCACCAAAGGTATTTCATCCCTGCTGGGTGCCCTTTTCTTCCTGGGCTACTTCTTCTTCCAGATCCCCGGCGCGATTTACGCGGAACGCCGCAGCGTGCGTAAGCTGATCTTCATCTGTCTGATCCTGTGGGGCGCCTGCGCGTCACTGACCGGCGTGGTGAATAATATTCCTGCTCTGGCGGCCATTCGCTTTATCCTCGGCGTCGTTGAGGCAGCGGTCATGCCGGCGATGCTGATTTACATAAGCAACTGGTTTACCAAATCTGAACGTTCACGCGCGAATACCTTCCTGATCCTCGGTAACCCGGTCACCGTACTGTGGATGTCGGTCGTCTCCGGCTACCTGATCCAGTCCTTCGGCTGGCGCGAGATGTTTATCATCGAAGGGGTACCCGCAATTATCTGGGCATTCTGCTGGTGGGTGCTGGTAAAAGATAAGCCTGCCCAGGCGAAGTGGCTTTCCGAAGATGAAAAAGCCGCGCTGCAGGCGCAGCTGGATAAAGAGCAGCAGGGGCTGAAGGCGGTACGCAACTACGGCGAAGCGTTCCGCTCCCGCAACGTTATCCTGCTCTGCGCGCAGTACTTTACCTGGAGTATCGGCGTGTACGGGTTTGTGCTGTGGCTGCCGTCGATTATCCGCAGCGGCGGCGAGAACCTTGGCATGGTGGAAGTGGGCTGGCTCTCTTCCGTACCGTATCTCGCGGCGACCATCGCGATGATCGTTGTCTCCTGGGCGTCGGACAAGCTGCAAAACCGCAAGCTGTTTGTCTGGCCGCTGCTGCTGATTGCCGCTTTCGCCTTCATCGGCTCGTGGGCGGTGGGCGCGAATCACTTCTGGGCCTCTTATACCCTGCTGGTGATTGCCGGTGCCGCCATGTACGCCCCGTACGGTCCGTTTTTTGCCATCATCCCGGAAATGCTGCCGCGTAACGTCGCGGGCGGTGCAATGGCATTGATTAACAGTATGGGCGCGCTGGGGTCGTTCTGCGGATCCTGGTTCGTCGGCTATCTGAACGGTGTGACCGGCAGCCCATCCGCGTCGTACATCTTTATGGGGGTAGCGCTTTTCGCCTCCGTGTGGCTTACTTTGATTGTTAAGCCTGCTAATAATCAACAGCACCTCGTCGGCGCACGCCACGCCTGAATCCTTAAAAATCAACGGAGATTAGCATGAAGCCGTCCGTCATTTTGTATAAAGCTCTGCCGGAAGATCTGCAGAAACGCCTGGAAGAACACTTCACCGTTACGCAGGTGAAGAACCTGAGCCCGGAGACCGTGGCGCAGCACGCCGATGCGTTCGCCAGCGCCGAAGGCCTGCTGGGTTCAAGCGAAAAAGTGGATGTCGCCCTGCTGGAGAAAATGCCGAAGCTTCGTGCTACCTCAACCGTTTCCGTGGGTTATGACAATTTCGACGTGGATGCCCTGAACGCCCGTAAAATCCTGCTGATGCACACGCCGCATGCCCTGACGGAAACCGTGGCAGATACGCTGATGGCGCTGGTGCTCAGCACGGCCCGTCGCGTGGTGGAAGTGGCCGAGCGTGTGAAAGCCGGCGAATGGACTAAAAGCATTGGGCCGGACTGGTTCGGCGTGGATGTGCATGGCAAAACGCTGGGCATCGTGGGTATGGGGCGTATCGGGCTGGCGCTGGCGCAGCGCGCGCATTTCGGCTTCAACATGCCGATTCTGTATAACGCGCGCCGTCATCACAGTGAAGCAGAAGAACGCTTCAACGCGCGTTACTGCGAGCTGGATACGCTGCTGCAGGAAGCCGATTTTGTTTGCCTGATCCTGCCGCTGACGGATGAAACGCGCCATCTGATTGGCAAATCCGCGTTTGAAAAAATGAAGAAGTCCGCCATCTTCATCAACGCGGGTCGCGGCCCGGTGGTGGATGAGCAGGCGCTGATTGAAGCGCTGCAAAGCGGCGAGATCCACGCCGCGGGTCTGGACGTGTTTGAGCAGGAGCCGCTTCCGGTGGATTCCCCGCTGCTGAGCATGCCAAACGTCGTCGCCCTGCCACACATCGGCTCTGCTACCCACGAGACGCGCTACAATATGGCGGCGACGGCAGTAGATAACCTGATAGCCGCGCTTGCTGGAAAAGTAGACAGGAACTGCGTTAACCTGCAGATCCAACAGTAGAAACGAAAAAACCCGCCAGAAGGCGGGTTTTTGAATTTTGTGCTACTGGGTTGGAAGCTTACAGGCTTACAACGTTACCAGCTGCTGGGCCTTTAGCGCCGCTTTCGATGGTGAAGGAAACTTTCTGACCTTCGTCCAGAGATTTGTAGCCATCGTTCTGGATAGCAGAGAAGTGTACGAACACGTCTTTAGAGCCATCGTCAGGAGTGATGAAGCCGAAACCTTTATCAGCGTTGAACCATTTAACCAGACCAGTCATTTTAGCAGACATAGAAATTACCTTATTAACAAATATATTGTGCCTTCCGGCTTGATGGATTGCGTTACAGATTTTTAAGCGATGAAGGAAGGGTCACTACGAAGGGTATCTATGGATAACAATCTGGACTGCTTTACTAAACTGCTTTAGGTCTGTGTAACAAACCGACGAGAACAGTTATACCGATGTGGTAGAGGAATGACAAGCGTTATTTTCTGAATGCCGAAAAAAACCCCGACTGAGGCGGGGTTTTTCGGTTTATTCTGTGGCAGCGACTGCTGCGCTCCACGCCTGGCTAAAGGCCTGGTGCTGGGCGGCCAGCGGCCCAATCAGCGTATTGTACTGACTTGCCTGCTGCGAGGTTGGGAACTGAATGCCGTTGGCAACAAAGCTCACCTGTGTCCCCTGCTGCGAGATGAAATCCCCGACCTGAACCAGCTGCTGAGTGAAGACCTGCGCGGCCGGAATCAGCGGTTGTATCGCTTCAGACGGTTTCGTCACTACTTTCTCATACACTTTATCGAAGACCGGTTTGAGATCCTCGCCCTGCTTCAGCGCAGAACGTGACGCGTCAGCCTGCATTTTCGCATTTTGCAGCTGCTGGCTCAGCACGCCGAGCGCACCGTTGGACTGGCGCAGCGGCTCGCGCTGAGTCATATAATCCTGGGGAACACGGATGGCGTTCACGCTATCCACTACCGGGCGGATACCGGAGTCCATCGCCTGGCTCACCTGCTGTGAATACCCATAAAGAATGGCGTAATCGGACACAAATGGGCCAAACTGTTTTTTCTGATCCGCAGTCAGCGTCGGCAACCGCTCGCCGCTGCGCATCACTGTATTCTGCAGAAAATCGATAAACGCTTTGCGCTGATCGCCTTCTTTATCAAAACACCCACTCAGGCTAACAACCATCAACAACGCCGCAATAGGCGCAAACCAGCGAGAGCAGGACTTTCCTGTCGCCATTTTATTACTCCTTTCACCCAAAAAAGCGCACACCGGCACACGCGTGCCCGACGCTGACAAGGATAGTCCAGGTCAGCCTTGCAAGATACTCTTTTCATGTAAAACGACTATTGCCGATTTATTTCTTACTATTTACAAAAAAATACCTGGCGAAGCCGACATATGGTTAATCAGGGAATTAGCATAATTATCCAGATAGCTGAATCGCGTAAAGCGATCGTTACCGCACGATTAATCACAGCCGTGACGATCCTTGGTTTGTATTAGGGACTATTCTTAATTGGCTCTCTGATGTTCTTGATCACGATGTGAGATTTAAGAGGAGTTCTCAATGGAATATAAAGATCCTGAGTTTGAGCTGCTGAGCAGTCTGGAACAGATCGTTTTTAAAGATGTACCGCAGGCCATTACCCTGCAACAAAAATCCAACCCCTTTACAGAATATGAGCAATTGCGCAAAGGGACAGGACTGAAAACTGAAGAATTCGCCAGAGCGATGGGTGTCAGCGTAGCTATGGTGCTGGAGTGGGAGTCAAAACGAGAGAAACCCACCCCAACCGAGTTAAAGCTGATGCGCCTGATTCAGGCCAACCCTGCACTCAGCAAACAGATAGCGTAGTAAAGTTTGAACGCCCCCGCCTCTGCGGGGGCTTGTGTTTATAGGCTCTCGAAACGCCAGCCCGTCTCTTCGCACACCATCTCGTGCGTCAGCGTTAACCCTTTTAAAAACGCATCATCGTGTGACACCACCAGCAGCGCGCCGGGGAAACCAGCCAGCGCCGCTTCAATAGCCTGCACTGAAGCCAGATCCAGATGGTTGGTCGGTTCATCCAGCAACAGGAGCTGCGTGGCCTCCCCGCGCCAAAGCACGCAGGCCAGCGCAGCCTTCAGACGCTCACCGCCGCTCAGTTCCGCCAGCGGGAGCGAGACTTTGTCGGCCCCCAGCTGAAGCTGGGCTAAACGGGTGCGTAACATACCCTCTTCCAGGGGCGTATTGCCCAGGTTGAGGTGCATCATGACCGACTGCGACAGATCGAGCCGGGAAAGATGCTGATCGAGATAAGCACAGCTGACCGACACCTTGCAGGTTCCTGAGCGTGGACTAATGTCGCCGAGGATGGCTTTCAACAGCGTCGATTTCCCGCAGCCGTTCGGACCTTTTAGCGCCACGCGCATTGGCCCGTCCATCCGCCAGCTAAGCGGAGGAACAGGCACATGCGGAAGCACCAGATCTTCCAGCACCAGCACCTGTTTACCTTCCGGGATCTGACTCCCCGGCAGGGTAAACATCACCGGGTTATCTTCTTCAACCCGCTCACGCGCCTTGTTTACCGCGGCATTCAGGGCTTCATTTTGCTCGCTGTGCTGTTTTTTCCAGGCGCCGATACGTTCCTTTGCCGCGCCTTTGTATTTGACGCGTTCAAACGACGCGATATTCAGGGTATCGACGGTGCGTAATGTTTTCGCCGAGCGCCGCTGGCTGTCGTCATGCTCTTTTTGCATACGTGCGCGGGTGCGTTTGCGCTCCGTGGCCGCATGTTCCAGCGCCGCGCGGGCCGCCTGCTGTTCGGCATCGCGCTGGGTTTGATAATCCGCATAATTCCCACCGTAGCTGCGCAGCCCACCGCTGCTTAGCTCAAGAATACGCGGCACCTGCGCCAGCAGTTCACGGTCATGGGAGGCGACGAGCACGCCGCCCTGATAACGGGCAAGCTGGTCGTAGAACCACGCCCGTCCTTGTCGATCCAGATGGTTAGTCGGTTCGTCCAGCAGCAGGAAATCCGCTTCAGCCGTAAATGCCCCGCACAGCAGCGCGCGAATACGCTCGCCGCCGCTGAGCTCACCGGCTGGCTTATCTGGATCAAACGGCGGAAGTTTCGCCCTGGCAAACGCCTCGCCAAGACGTTCAGCTAAATCCCAGAATCCATCAAGCATTTCCAGATCGTCAGGCTGGTAATCGCCGCTGTCGATACGCGCTCGCGCCGCGAAGATGGCCTCGTACCCGAGCAGCTCAGCCAGCGTCGTGTGCGGCAAAATGTCCTGCTGCTGAGCCACATAGACATGTGTTCCGGTACGTTCAATATGCCCGCTTGCAGGCTCATCAAGCCCCGCCAGCAGACGCAGCAGACGCGTTTTCCCGCTGCCGTTACGGCCAACCAGAGCGCACAGAGACGGCTCCAGAGAAAAACTCAGCGGACCAAAAAGGGTATCGCCCGTCGCAAACTGACAGGTGACCTGATGCAAAATAAAAGAAGGGGACTGCGCAAAATGAGCCATAAGCACTCCTGAATGAAATCAAAACATCCCCTGCCCACGCGGTGGCGTTTAGCAAGGATCGAAATTCATCAGTCGTGTTTGTTCATTTTTGGGGGGCGCTCCAGAGCGAGAAATTTAACGGAGATAAGGATAGCGGTAATGGGTTGACCATTTCAAGGTTAAATTTTGGACGATTTGTACTCCCTCTCCCTTTGGGCTGAGGGATCCCCACCAAATATTGCTTGCACAGACGGCCCCCTCTCCCTTGAGGGAGAGGGCTGGGGTGAGGGGAAGCATACGACTCTGGTGGTCATTCCGTTCACTTTATGTTCCTTGCTACTCTGTAACGACAATACCCGTGAACGTGCCAGGGTGGCTCAGTCGCCACCACCCTGGCTACCCGGGCTCCCGGCGGTAAATCGCCGCTACGCGGTACCTTCGGCTTATTCCTTCCGGCTTATCGGGGACGGGCGGAGGTAACATCCCTGTAAAGCCCGCCCTCTCGGCGCATCCATGCGCCTCGCCCCGGCCGGAAGGCAAACGCCTCAGCGATTTACAGCCGGACCATAGCGTCGCTGTAAGACCTCTGCCCGCAGTATGCTTTTCATTGCGGTAATTTTGCGAGTCTCTTTCCAGAAATGGTAATATCCTCAGTGGCATAGCTCAAATCTATTGCCGCCTGTTTTGATGAGCAGTAAGTTCTCTTTGCACCTGCAAAATCAGGTGCCGGGTTTAGCATCCTGGCTTATCTTATCGGCGGCACATTATGTGCAGCATGCTTTGCTACATCTCAATGGTGGGCTGAGCAGGGGCATCGAAAGATGCGCCGGTATCCGATAAGGCCGGTAATGCTAACTCTGTTCAGTCCACCACCAGCGAAGTTAGCATTTCTGGTGGTGGAAGCTTTATCACTTATCGGAGGCTGCCAATATGGCTACTACCCCAACCCAAGCTCATTCTTTATTCACCCTGCCCTTCAACCACGCCACCGACTTCACCGAACTGGCGGATAACTGCGAACGTTTTACCGACGCACTGGTAGATTGCGAAGAACCCGCCCCAAAAATGGCGCTTTACGGCAGACTTTATGCCTGTCTGAATCTTCTGCAACCCACGCTTCTGGAACCTGTTCCGGACGCTTTAAAAGCCAGCCTGACCGTGAAGGAACTCCCGTCACGCGTTCCGGCTTTCGAACCCGAATGCGATCAGCTGGGGCGCTACTGTCAGGAGCTTACGCAGATGCTGATGAACGGCTCACTGTCGCGACAATCTGAAATCGTGATGGAAGATTTGCTGTGCGAGCTGGTCAGCTACTTTGCTGATACGCTGAAGGCACCGCGCTGGCTGCAGACAGACGAAGGCACAATCGCGATCGGCTAAACCTGCCGGATGGCGCTGCGCTTATCCGGTCTACAAAAGACCCATAAAAAAACCCGCCGAAGCGGGTTTTTAGCATTTGTTACAACGGGCACATTACTGCAACAGCGAAATATCCGCCACGCGCAGGAACAGCTCGCGCAGTTTTTCGAGCATGGAGAGACGGTTAATACGCAGTTCTTTATCTTCTACGTTCACCATCACTTTCTCGAAGAAGGCGTCGATCACGTCACGCAGCTCCGCCAGCTCAACCAGCGCTTCCTGGTAACGACCTTCCGCGAAGTACGGCTCGAGCTTGTCGCGCAGCACCACAACCTGCATCGCCAGAGCGATCTCTTCCGGCTCTTTCAGCGTCGCGGCGTTTACGCGCTCGTTCAGCGTCTCGTCGGATTTCGCGAGGATGTTGGATACACGCTTGTTGGCCGCCGCCAGGGCAGATGCCGCTTCCAGCGTACGGAAGTGGGAAACCGCCTTCATACGCGCATCGAAATCAGCAGGACGGGTTGGACGACGCGCCAGCACCGCCTGAATGGTGTCGACGGTGTAACCTTCGTCCTGATACCACGCGCGGAAACGGCCGAGCATAAAGTCGATCACGTCATCCACAACGTTCGCGTTGGTCAGCTTGTCGCCGTACAGACGCACCGCTTCTTCGGTCAGGGTCTGCAGATCAAGGTTCAGGTTCTTCTCAACGATGATGCGCAGCACGCCCAGCGCGGCACGACGCAGCGCAAACGGGTCTTTATCGCCTTTCGGATGCTGGCCGATGCCGAAGATACCCGCCAGGGTGTCCATCTTATCGGCAATCGCTACAGCGCAGGCAACCGGGTTGGACGGCAGATCGTCGCCCGCAAAGCGCGGCTGATACTGCTCGTTCAGAGCTACGGCCACGTCTTCCGCTTCGCCATCGTGACGCGCGTAGTGCATGCCCATTACGCCCTGGGTGTCGGTGAATTCGAACACCATGTTGGTCATCAGGTCGCATTTGGAGAGCAGGCCCGCGCGGGTCGCGTGGTTAACGTCGGCACCGATTTCACGGGCGATCCAGCCGGACAGCTCCGCGATACGGTCGGTTTTGTCGCGCAGCGTACCCAGCTGCTGCTGGAACAGCACGGTCTGCAGGCGCGGCAGGTTATCTTCCAGACGCTTTTTACGGTCGGTATTGAAGAAGAACTCGGCATCCGCCAGACGCGGGCGCACCACTTTCTCGTTACCGGAGATAATCTGGCTCGGATCTTTCGATTCGATGTTCGCCACGAAGATGAAGTTTGGCAGCAGCTTGCCGTCGTTGGCGTAAACCGGGAAGTACTTCTGGTCACCCTTCATGGTATAAACCAGCGCTTCTGCCGGAACGGCCAGGAATTTCTCTTCGAATTTTGCGGTCAGCACAACCGGCCATTCCACCAGAGAAGTGACCTCTTCCAGCAGGCTGTCGCTCAGGTCGGCATTACCGCCAATCTTACGCGCCGCTTCTTCCGCGTCCGCTTTAATTTTGGCTTTACGCTGTTCGTAGTCGGCAATCACTTTACCGCGTTCCAGCAGGATCTGCGGATACTGGTCGGCATTGTCGATGGTGAACTCTGGCTCGCCCATAAAGCGGTGGCCGCGGATCACGCGATCGGACGCCACGCCCAGAATGGTCGCCGGAATAACGGTGTCGCCCAGCAGCAGGGTCACGGTGTGTACCGGACGCACGAAGTGTACGTCAGACGCGCCCCAGCGCATCAGCTTAGGAATCGGCAGCTTCGCCAGAGAAGTGGCGATCATGTTTGGCAGCAGCGCTTCCGCGCTTTCGCCTTTCACGTGGGCACGATACAGCAGCCATTCGCCTTTATCCGTGGTCAGACGCTCGGCCTGATCAACGGTGATGCCGCAGCCGCGCGCCCAGCCTTCGGCAGCCTTGCTTGGCTTGCCTTCCGCGTCAAACGCCTGGGCAATCGCCGGGCCACGTTTTTCAACTTCACGATCCGGCTGAGACGCCGCCAGATTTGCCACTTTCAGCGCCAGACGACGCGGCGCGGCAAACCACTCAATTTTACCGTGCGCCAGGCCAGCGTTATCCAGCTCGGCGGTCACGTTCGCAGCAAAAGATTCAGCCAGGCTGCGCAGGGCTTTTGGTGGCAGCTCTTCGGTGCCGATTTCCACCAGGAAAGTTTTCTCAGACATGGCCGCCTCTTATTTGTTTCGGTTGCACATCGGGAAGCCAAGGGCTTCACGGGACGCGTAGTAAGCTTCTGCAACGGCTTTGGTCAGGGTACGAATACGCAGAATGTAGCGCTGACGTTCAGTTACGGAGATCGCTTTGCGGGCGTCCAGCAGGTTGAAGCTGTGGGCGGCCTTCAGAATACGCTCGTAAGCAGGCAGCGGCAGCGGAGTTTCCAGCGCCAGCAGCTGCTGAGCCTCTTTCTCGTACTGCTCGAAGCAGGTGAACAGGAAGTCCACGTCCGCGTATTCGAAGTTATAGGTGGATTGCTCCACTTCGTTCTGATGGAACACGTCGCCGTAGGTGGTTTTACCCAGCGGGCCGTCGCTCCAGACCAGGTCGTAAACGCTGTCTACGCCCTGAATGTACATGGCCAGACGTTCCAGACCGTAGGTGATTTCACCGGTGATCGGCTTACATTCCAGACCACCGACCTGCTGGAAGTAGGTGAACTGGGTCACTTCCATGCCGTTCAGCCACACTTCCCAACCGAGACCCCAGGCACCCAGCGTTGGGTTTTCCCAGTTGTCTTCCACGAAACGGATGTCGTGGATGGTTGGATCCATACCCAGCTCTTTCAGCGACCCGAGATACAGTTCCTGAATGTTGTCGGGTGATGGCTTAATCACCACCTGGAACTGATAGTAATGCTGCAGACGGTTCGGGTTTTCACCGTAACGACCATCGGTCGGACGACGGGAAGGCTGCACATACGCGGTCGCCATTGGCTCTGGGCCCAACGCGCGCAGGCTGGTCATCGGGTGTGAAGTGCCGGCGCCGACTTCCATGTCCAAAGGTTGAACAATGGTACAGCCCTGACGAGCCCAGTAATCCTGTAAGGTCAGGATCAGGCCCTGGAAGGTCTTGGTATCAAACTTTTGCATAGTATTTCGTGCTGGATACGTGTGGTTTTAAATGGAAGGGACCAGTATACCCGCTGGCTGCAAGATATACAGTACGAAACGGGGTTGTTTAGGGAAAATTGGGAAATAAGCCTTCCGGCCAGAACGCTGACGGCGTCTGGTTGTTGATTATGCGAGCAGGCTAGCGCATGGAGAGATGTAAAAACTGACCGTCCGCATCAAACGAGCAGACAAAGCCCTCTTTACGCGCAGTATACCCTCTAAGCTCATAGCTGCCCTGAAAGCGCTCGAATCCGATGACGTTAATTTTCTGAACGTCCGAGTTATAGCGCCGAGCGGCCCGCTCTTTACAGAGCGCTTCCATATTCAGCGAACGCTCCGGGCTTATTTTTCCCTGCTGCGCTTTTTGCACGGGGACTTCCTGTGACGTACTGCATCCTGCCAGCATGAATAGCAGAAAGAGTGATGCCACACGCTTCATCATCATTTTTATTACCGTCCTGGTCAGCGGCTGTTATTTTTAGTATCAACACTTTTATAGATTAAGGTCTGCCATTCTGCGAATCTCGCGGTCTCCCGGCAAGCCTGTGCATAAAACTCAGAATTTTCCAAACGAAGACTTTTGGACAATGGGAGTCCCACTCACTTTACAGGGAATAAGAGGAACTGATGCCGTCAAAAATTAACTGGATTGATAACCTGCGCGGAATAGCGTGTCTGATGGTGGTCATGATCCACACGACGACCTGGTATGTCACGAATGCCCACAGCATCAGCCCCGTTAACTGGGATATTGCCAATATCCTCAACTCCGCGTCGCGCGTCAGCGTGCCGCTGTTTTTTATGATTTCCGGCTTTCTCTTTTTTGGCGAGCGTAGCGCGCAGCCGAGGCACTTCATCCGCATCGCGGCCTGTCTGGGGTTCTACAGCGCCGTTGCCCTGCTCTATATCACCCTGTTTACCTCCATTAACGCCGGGTTATCCCTCAAATTTTTGCTGCAAAAACCGGTTTTCTACCACCTGTGGTTCTTCTTCGCCATCATCGTTATCTATCTGGTCTCTCCGCTCATTCAGGTGAAAAACGTCAGCGGGAAAATGCTTCTGGCCCTGATGGTGGTGATTGGCATCGTCGCCAACCCGAACACGGTTTCGCAGAAAATCGACGGTTTCGAATGGTTGCCGGTAAATCTCTATATCAACGGCGACACCTTCTACTACGTGCTTTACGGCATGCTGGGGCGCGCCATCGGGATGATGGATACGCAAAAGCGCGGTCTGAACTGGCTCTGCGGAGCGCTGTTTATCGCCGGCGTGGCGGTGATTTCACGCGGGACGCTACATGAGCTTCAGTGGCGCGGCAATTTTGCCGATACCTGGTATCTGTATTGCGGGCCGATGGTCTTTATCTGTGCCGTATCGCTGCTCACGCTCGTTAAAAACACCCTGAACGCGCGTCCCCTTCCCGTGCTGGGCTTTATCTCGCGGCACTCGCTGGGAATTTACGGTTTTCACGCGCTGGTGATCCACGCCCTGCGAACAAGGGGCGTTGAGCTCAAAAGCTGGCCGGTGCTGGATATCGTCTGGATTTTTGCCGCTACGCTGGTTATCAGCCTGCTGCTGTCGATGCTGCTGCAAAAAATCGACACGCGCCGCTTCGTCAGCTAACGCTGCGCTGCCGGGCGCGGTGGTACTGGCGCGGGGAGGAGAAGCCTGCCGCCAGCGAGGCCTGTTCCACGCCGCGCCCCTGCATCAACCACTGCTCCGCCACCGCCAGACGCAGCTGCTCCAGATAATCGCGGACGCTAATCCCTAAATGCGTCTGGAAAAGCCGGGTGAGATGGCGCGGGCTGACGTGCGCCAGTGCGGCGATATCAGGCAAGCTCCACGTTTTTTGCGGCTCGGCGGTGAGCGCATCCTGCGCCCGATGGATCGCCGGATGAAGATGGTTGCGGTAGCGCAGCCACGGTGAAAGCTGGGGATCGTCACCGGAACGGCGGAACCAGACCACCATCTCGCGCGCCACGGCCAGCGCCTTTTCGGGACCGCACAGGCGGTTAATCATATGCAGCGCCAGATCGATGCCCGACGTGATCCCCGCGCTGGTCCAGATATTCTCGTCCTGTACAAAGATGCGGTTTTCTTTAATCGTCGCCGTGGGAGCCACAGTGCGTAAACGACTGATAACGTCATGGTGGGTTGTGCACTGTTTGTTATTCAGCAGGCCCGATTTCGCCGCCAGCAGCGCACCAGAACAGACGCACATCACCGTGATATCCCGGCGCTGAATGACCGGCTGCAGGCGCATTAGCCAGTGCTGGATCTGCTGCGCCTGCGGCGTTGAGAACTGAACGCGGGAGTCACTCACCCCCGGCAGGACCAGCAGACTCCCCGGAGGCAGACTTTCCGGCAACGGCTGGATGCCGCCCATCGTCAGGCCTATCGACGTCGGCACGTCCGGTTGCGGCCCAATGTAATGCAGACGAAACGCGTCGCCAGCCAGCACAAAGGTCTCCGCCGGGCCTGACATATCCAGTGCCAGTACCCCGGGTAACATCACGAACCAGACGTCGATGCGCATTACAGTGACTCCAGCGTCTCCGCTACCGTTTTAATGTCGGCAAAACGCCCGGCCAGTACCGTCTCGGTACGGTGGCGAATTTCCGCTGCGCTCAGGGTAATGCCCCTGTACGTCATGGGAAACGTCAGCGTTGCCTCGCTCACAAACGTCACAGCATAACCCAGATCGGATGCTACCCGAGCGGTGGTTTCACAGCATTGTTCCGTGCGAATGCCGCAGATGATCAGCTGGTTGATATCACGCTCGCGCAGCCAGCGGTCAAGCCCGGTATCCGTGAAGGCATTATGGACGTGTTTCTGGAAAACCACATCCGGCTGATGACGCAAAAAGGCCATCGGTTTGACATAGCCGCTTTGCAGCGTGAAGGGGCCATCTTCATCCACATGAAAAATATCAACGACAGGAATACCGCGCGCCTGGCAGCCTTCAATCAGCCCCAGCATCGCCTGCTGAAAGGCAGGAATGTCGCCCTCCTGCCAGTAAGGGCGATGATGGAAGGACTGCTGAGTATCAATATTGATGAGTGCAATGCGTGACATGATAAATCTCCTCGCCAGTGGGTGTGTCACCATACTGGCAAGGAAAGAGAGGCACGCACAGACCAAAAAAGGACATCCTCGTGCCTCTGTCGGACAAGCGAGTTTATGACATCAGCGGCAGCAGCTGCTGATAGATTTTGCGGAACACCTCGCGCCTTTCTGCATAACGGGCATGTCCTGCCGCGTCAGGCACATGCGCCTGTTCAAGCGTAAGCTGCGGCAGCAGTTGCGAAAGCGGCTTTTCCGGGTTCATAGCGATCTGCGCCAGACGCGCGGCGCCGAGCGCGGGGCCAACATCCCCTCCCGTGCGGAAATCCAGCTGCAACCCGCTGATATCCGCCAGCATCTGTCGCCAGTAAGGGCTTCGCGCGCCGCCGCCAATCAGGGTGACGCTCGCCGGTTTCAGGCCGCAGTCGTGCACCACATCCATTCCGTCGGCCAGCGCATACCCCACACCTTCCAGAACCGCACGCGCCAGCTCTGCCGGGCCGTGCTGATGGGTTAGGCCAAAGAATACCCCTTTCGCTTCCGGGTTGTTGTGCGGCGTACGCTCGCCAGAAAGATAGGGTAAAAACCAGACGGTACTCGCCGCGTCATCCGCTTGCTGCGCTGCCGCAATGAGTGCCGGAACGTCCGCCATGCCGGTAAGCTTCGCCGCCCAGTCCAGGCAGGATGCCGCGCTCAGCATCACCGACATCAAATGCCATTTTCCCGGAAGCGCATGACAGAAACTGTGCACAGCGCTTTCGGGATTGCTGCGATAGCCGTCGCTGACGGCAAAATAGACCCCAGAGGTTCCCAGCGACAGCATCGCCTGCCCCGCCTCAACCATCCCGACACCCACGGCACCCGCCGCGTTATCACCGCCCCCGGCCACCACCGGTACGGCAGGCATATTCCAGCGTTCCGCAACGTCTGGCAGCAGCGTACCCGTCACCTCACAGCCTTCGAACAGCGCGGGCATATGTTCCCGGGTCAGATGGCAGGCATCCAGCATCGCCTCGCTCCAGTCGCGTTTCGCCACGTCGAGCCACATCGTGCCGGCGGCATCGGACATGTCGCTGGCGAAATCGCCTGTCATGCGAAAACGCAGATAGTCTTTTGGCAGCAGGACTTTCGCCACCTGACGGAAAATCTCCGGCTCGTGGCGCTGTACCCACAAAAGTTTTGGTGCGGTGAAACCCGGCATCATCAGGTTGCCCGTAATCTCGCGGGACGTGGGCACACGCGCTTCAAGGATTGCGCACTCTTCCGCACAGCGGCCATCGTTCCAGAGAATAGCCGGGCGCAGAACGCGATGCTGGCTATCCAGCAACGTTGCACCATGCATTTGTCCGGCAATGCCCAGCGCTTTCACGTCGCGCAGGCTGTGCTGCTCGCCTAAGGCTTTCATCGCGCGATCCGTCGCCTGCCACCACTGCTCCGGGTCTTGCTCCGACCACAGCGGATGCGGGCGTGAAACCTGCAGCTTTTCAGTCTGCGTTGCTAAAACGTCGCCCTGCTCGCTTAACAGGATGGCTTTCACACCCGATGTGCCAAGATCGATCCCGATATACATTGTGGTGACTCCTTTGACAGAAATGCCCGGTGGCGCTTCCGCTTACCGGGCCTGGATGCTGTTATTTATCGAACAGGTAGTGATTAACCAGGTTTTCCAGCAATTCCTGATGCCCGCTCTGGTGCTGCGGCGCCAGCTGCTGTTGTTCAGCGTACTTCGCGATGTCCGCAAGCGATAACTGACCCTTCAAAATTTGCTGGCCCAGCTCACTGTTCCAGCCGCTGTAGCGCTTCGCCACGCGCTTATCCAGCTCGCCGTCTTCAATCATACGCGCCGCCACTTTCAGCGCCAGCGCCATGGTGTCCATCGCGCCAATGTGGCCGTAGAACAGATCGTATTTGTCGGTGCTCTGGCGACGCACCTTGGCGTCAAAGTTAAGGCCGCCGGTGGTGAAACCGCCCGCTTTGACGATCTCGTACATCACCAGCGCATTCTCTTCCACGCTGTTCGGGAACTGGTCGGTATCCCAGCCCAGCTGCGGATCGCCGCGGTTCGCATCTACCGATCCGAAGATGCCCAGCGCAATCGCAGAGGCAATTTCGTGGTGGAATGAGTGGCCCGCCAGAGTAGCGTGGTTAGCCTCAATATTCACTTTGATCTCTTTTTCCAGACCAAACTGCTTCAGGAAGCCATACACGGTGGCGACATCATAGTCGTACTGATGCTTGGTTGGTTCCTGCGGTTTAGGCTCGATCAGCAGCGTGCCGCGGAAGCCGATTTTGTGCTTATGGTCGACAACCATCTGCATAAAGCGGCCAATCTGCTCGCGCTCCTGGCGCAGGTCGGTATTGAGCAGGGTTTCATAGCCTTCTCGGCCGCCCCACAGGACATAGTTTTCGCCGCCCAGCTGATGCGTAGCGTTCATTGCCGTCACCACCTGCGTAGCCGCCCAGCTAAACACTTCCGGATCCGGGTTGGTGGCCGCACCCGCACCGTAGCGTGGGTTGGTGAAGCAGTTTGCCGTACCCCAGAGCAGCTTCACGCCGCTTTGCTGCTGTTTTTCTGCCAGCACGTCCACCATCTGCGCAAAATTGTTCAGGTACTCTTTCAGCGACGCCCCTTCCGGCGATACGTCAACATCATGGAAGCAGTAGTACGGCACGTTCAGCTTGTGGAAGAACTCAAACGCCACGTCGGCTTTGCGTTTCGCCAGCTCGATGGCCTCACCCGGCTGTTGCCACGGACGGTCAAAGGAACCCACGCCGAACATATCGGCGCCGTTCCAGCAGAAGGTATGCCAGTAACAGGCGGCAAAGCGCAGATGATCTTCCATGCGCTTACCCAGCACCAGCTCATCCGGATTGTAGTGACGAAATGCTAAAGGATTGGTCGTTTTTGGGCCTTCGTAACGAACGCGATCGAGTTGGTCGAAATAAGCTTGCATATTGAGCTCCATAATCAGGGTATGCGGCGAGTCGTTGATTCAGGAGTAATAGTGAATAGACATTTTGGGTTGCTCAATTACGTTATTTCACACTGCTATTGAGAGAATGCACAACTGTGCGCTGGCTCGCAAAATAATGCGCAGACAAACTATTTTTCGGCGCACATTCCAGAATCAAATGTAATTAAGGCGTTACGAATTTTAAAATCCGATCGCGGTCATAAATTCAGAAATAAACCAAATATCGTAATGAGAAGATAAAAATCTGTAATTGCCAGCCCGCCTTTCCGCGTTAAAAATTTGCTGCGACCCAGCAGTGAATGTTTCTTTTATCTCAGCAACACATACCCCTACAAAAAGGCCTAATAATTATGAAGATAAAGAACCTGACCCTAACGCTCTGCACTACGCTCCTCCTTGTAAGCTTTGCAGGACATGCCAAGGAGGTCAAAATTGGTATGGCGATTGATGACCTGCGTCTGGAGCGCTGGCAAAAAGATCGCGATATTTTTGTGAAAAAAGCGGAATCACTCGGTGCGAATGTGTTTGTTCAGTCGGCTAACGGCAATGAAGAAACGCAAATGTCGCAGATCGAGAATATGATCAACCGGGGAGTCGATGTTCTGGTCATTATCCCTTATAACGGCCAGGTATTAAGTAACGTGGTGAAAGAGGCGAAGCAGGAAGGCATAAAAGTTCTCGCTTATGACCGCATGATTAATAACGCCGATATTGATTATTATATTTCCTTCGACAATGAAAAAGTGGGCGAATTACAGGCGCAAAGCCTGATCGACAAAGTGCCTCAAGGCAATTATTTCCTGATGGGCGGTTCGCCGGTGGATAACAACGCCAAACTGTTCCGCGAAGGGCAAATGAAGGTCCTTAAGCCGTACATCGACAGCGGCAAAATTAAGGTGGTCGGCGATCAGTGGGCCGACGGATGGTTACCAGAAAATGCCCTGAAGATTATGGAAAATGCGCTGACGGCCAATAACAACAAAATTGATGCTGTCGTGGCCTCCAACGATGCCACAGCAGGCGGGGCTATTCAGGCTCTGAGTGCCCAGGGACTGGCCGGTAAAGTCGCGATTTCTGGTCAGGATGCCGACCTGGCGGGCGTAAAACGCATTATCGCAGGTACTCAGACCATGACGGTCTACAAACCGATTACTGAGCTTGCCAATACGGCGGCGGAAATTGCCGTTGAGCTGGGCAACGGTAAGCAACCTAAAGCAGATGCAACGCTGAATAACGGCCTGAAAGACGTTCCGGCTCGCCTGCTCACGCCAATTGAAGTCAATAAAGAGAACATTGACGCCACCGTTATTAAAGACGGTTTCCACAAGAAGAGCGAACTGTAATCCGGCGCTGCCCCTGCTCTGCGGGGGCGCATCACGTTGTACTGTTCTTCCCTCGGGTTATGTGGAGCAGTTATGCCTTATTTACTTGAAATGAAAAGCATCACCAAGCGCTTCGGCGCGGTGAAAGCCGTCGACAACGTCAGTCTCCGGTTGAACCCCGGCGAAGTGGTTTCGCTGTGTGGCGAGAATGGTTCGGGCAAATCAACGCTGATGAAAGTCCTGTGTGGGATCTACCCGCACGGCAGTTACGAAGGCGAAATTGTCTTTGCTGGTGAAGTCATCCAGGCGACGCACATTCGCGACACCGAACGTAAAGGCATCGCCATCATCCACCAGGAGCTGGCGCTGGTGAAACATCTCACCGTGCTGGAGAACATCTTCCTCGGAGCCGAGATTTCTCGCCACGGCGTGCTGGATTACGACACCATGACGCTCCGCTGTGAAAAGCTGCTGGCGCAGGTGAGCCTCAACATTTCACCGGATACCCGCGTGGGCGATCTGGGCCTGGGGCAACAGCAACTGGTCGAAATTGCGAAGGCGCTGAATAAACAGGTCAGGCTGCTGATCCTCGATGAGCCAACGGCGTCGCTCACCGAACAGGAAACTGCGGTTCTGCTCAATATCATCCGCGATCTGCAAAACCACGGTATCGCCTGCATCTACATTTCGCACAAGCTGAACGAGGTAAAAGCCATTTCGGACACCATCTGCGTGATCCGCGACGGGCAACACATCGGCACGCGTGAAGCTGCGGGCATGAGTGAAGATGACATCATCACCATGATGGTGGGCCGCGAGCTGACCGCGCTCTACCCGGATGAGCCCCACACTACGGGCGGTGAAGTGCTGCGCGTGGAAAACCTGACCGCGTGGCACCCCGTTAACCGCCACATTAAGCGGGTCAATAACGTTTCGTTTTCCCTTCACAGCGGCGAAATTCTTGGGATTGCTGGGCTCGTCGGTGCCGGGCGCACCGAAGCCGTGCAGTGCCTGTTTGGCGTGTGGCCAGGGCGCTGGGAGGGCACGATATATATAGACGGCCAGCCCGTGAGAATCGACAACTGCCAGCAGGCGATTGCCCGCGGCATTGCCATGGTTCCGGAAGACCGCAAAAAAGACGGCATCGTACCGGTCATGGCGGTGGGTAAAAACATCACCCTTGCGGCACTCGATCGGTTCTCCGGCGCGCTGAGCAGCCTGGATGATGCCGCCGAGCAGCAGTGCATCCTTCAGTCACTTGCCCGGCTGAAGGTCAAAACCTCCTCGCCGGAACTGGCGATTGGCCGACTGAGCGGCGGTAACCAGCAGAAGGCGATTCTGGCGCGCTGTCTGCTCCTCAATCCACGCATATTAATCCTTGATGAGCCGACGCGCGGGATCGATATCGGTGCCAAATACGAAATCTACAAACTGATTAATCAGCTTGTACAGCAAGGGATTGCCGTCATTGTCATCTCGTCTGAGTTACCCGAAGTGCTCGGCCTGAGCGACCGCGTGCTGGTCATGCACGAGGGGAAACTGAAAGCCAACCTGATTAACCAGAACCTGACGCAGGAGCAGGTGATGGAAGCCGCTTTAAGGAGCGAACGTCATGTCGAAAAGCAATCCGTCTGATATCAAAGTCGCTGTTCCGACGCCCGGCGCGTTCGCGGGCCTAAAAGCGCTGAACCTGCAGGTTTTCGTGATGATCGCGGCGATTATCGTCATCATGCTGTTCTTCACGTGGATGACGGATGGCTCGTACTTAAGCGCGCGTAACGTCTCAAACCTGCTCCGCCAGACCGCCATCACCGGCATCCTGGCCGTGGGCATGGTGTTCGTGATCATCTCTGCGGAAATCGACCTGTCGGTCGGGTCGATGATGGGTCTTCTCGGCGGCGTGGCGGCCATTTTTGACGTCTGGCTCGGCTGGCCGCTGCCGCTGACCGTGGCGGTGACGCTGGTACTGGGGCTGGTTTTAGGGGCCTGGAACGGCTGGTGGGTTGCCTATCGGAAGGTGCCATCGTTCATCGTCACCCTTGCGGGAATGCTGGCCTTCCGCGGGATCCTGATCGGTATCACCAACGGCACGACCGTCTCCCCGACCAGCGCGACGATGTCGCAAATTGGCCAGAGTTACCTCTCGGACAGCATAGGCTTTACTATCGGCGTGGTGGGACTGCTGGCGTTTGTCGCGTGGCAGTGGCGTGGACGTATGCGCCGTCAGGCGCTGGGTCTTGCGTCGCCAGCGTCAACGTCCGTGGTAGGACGTCAGGCGCTGACGGCGGTCATTGTGCTGGGCGCCATCTGGCTTCTTAACGACTATCGCGGCGTTCCGACGCCGGTACTGCTGCTGGCGTTGTTACTGCTCGGCGGCATGTTTATGGCGACGCGCACCGCGTTTGGCCGTCGTATTTATGCCATCGGCGGCAACCTTGAAGCTGCTCGCCTGTCGGGTATTAACGTCGAACGTACCAAGCTGGCGGTTTTCGCCATTAACGGCCTGATGGTCGCTATCGCCGGGTTGATCCTCAGCTCGCGTCTGGGGGCAGGCTCTCCTTCCGCCGGTAACATCGCCGAGCTGGATGCTATCGCTGCCTGCGTCATCGGTGGCACCAGCCTCGCAGGTGGTATCGGTAGCGTGGCGGGCGCGGTCATGGGGGCATTTATCATGGCGTCGTTGGATAACGGGATGAGTATGATGGACGTCCCGACGTTTTGGCAGTATATCGTCAAGGGGGCCATTCTTTTACTGGCAGTCTGGATGGACTCTGCCACCAAGCGACGAGCCTGATAACCGCATTGTGACTTAACTGGGAAGCGAGCCATGTTTGAAAAGCGTCACCGCATTACGTTGTTATTCAATGCCAACAAAGCCTACGACCGTCAGGTGGTAGAAGGCGTGGGTGAATATTTGCAGGCGTCGCAATCCGAATGGGATATTTTTATTGAAGAAGATTTCCGCACCCGTCTGGAGAACATCAAAGACTGGCTGGGTGATGGCGTTATCGCCGACTATGACGATCCCATCATCGAGCAGCTGCTAACCGACGTCGACGTGCCGATTGTGGGCGTCGGCGGCTCGTATCATTCACCCGAACACTACCCGCCGGTCCACTACATCGCCACCGATAACCATGCCCTGGTCGAGGCCGCCTTTCTCCATTTAAAGGAGAAAGGCGTCCATCGCTTCGCGTTTTATGGTTTACCCGCCACCAGCGGCAAGCGCTGGGCCGTGGAGCGTGAACATGCGTTTTGCCAGCTGGTCGCGCAGGAGAAGTACCGTGGCGTGGTCTATCAGGGGCTGGAAACCGCACCGGAAAACTGGCAGCACGCGCAAAACCGCCTGGCGGACTGGCTGCAAACGCTGCCACCGCAAACCGGCATTATTGCCGTGACGGACGCCCGGGCCCGACACGTGCTGCAGGTCTGCGAACATTTGCATATCCCGGTGCCCGAAAAACTGTGCGTGATTGGCATTGATAACGAAGAACTGACCCGCTACCTGTCCCGCGTGGCGCTCTCCTCCGTAGCTCAGGGCACACGTCAGATGGGCTATCAGGCGGCAAAGCTGTTGCACCGTCTGCTGGATAAAGAGGCTCTGCCGCTTCAGCGCCTGCTGGTTCCCCCCGTCCGCGTCGTTGAGCGTCGCTCAACCGATTATCGCTCCCTAAGCGACCCGGCCGTCATTCAGGCCATGCACTATATCCGCAACCACGCCTGCAAAGGGATTAAGGTCGATCAGGTCCTGGACTCGGTGGGCATTTCCCGCTCGAATCTGGAGAAGCGATTCAAAGAAGAGGTGGGCGAAACCATTCATGCCGTCATTCATGCGGAGAAGCTGGAGAAGGCCCGCAGCCTGCTTGTCTCTACGTCACTGTCGATCAACGAAATCTCGCAGATGTGCGGCTATCCGTCGCTGCAGTATTTCTATTCGGTGTTTCGCAAAGAGTATGACACCACGCCGAAAGAGTACCGGGATCGCCACAGCGAGGTGCTGATATAGAAAAGGAAACGCCTTCCAGTGGAAGGCGTTTTTTGAGATTACATATGGGCGGCAATTAAGCGCTGGTTATCCTGGTACATAGCGAACAGATAGTTGTTATAGCTATTTCCCTTCGTCGAATACCCTTTTAGCTTGTGAATCATTGCGCTGGCCGTTACTTCCTGATCCGCTTTACGCAACTGAGCGCGTGATTTACGGAACGATGAGTAGGCCGGGTGCGTATTAAGATTTACCGCGTAAGCATTCACGGAATCTTTTACTGATTCAAACTGAGAATAGCCCTTCACTTTGCCGGGCGCATTATTACAACGCCCTTTCGCACATTTCATGCCGAACAGGTTGTTGTTATTACGCGCCAGCTTAGACGTTCCCCAGCCGCTTTCGGCTGCTGCCATGGTCGCTACCATGCTGCCTGGGATAATGTCCACACGCTCAAGGAGAGCATTCCACGGTACGCGACGCGTGTTACCGTTCCAGCTCAGTTTGTAGCGCTTCGTGATGTCTTTCAGACGCGCGCGTTCAGACGGCGACCATCGGCTATCGTACTGTTTTGAAATTAACCAGTTACGATCCGCCGTAATCGCGGCATTTTGACTTGTTATGTAAGGCATTACCGTCCGGAGAAACGCTTTTTTTCTTGGTGTTCCGGAAGGGTATTTTCGCAAATCAGGAAGTGAACTACTCTTTGCACTATTGCGAGAATACTCTTGTTTACTGCTAACCTTACTACTTGTCGTCTTTATTACGTGGGCTTTCTTACTCGTTGTATCCGTGTGCGTCTTCGCAAGCACCCCACCCGAAAATGTCGTGGTGAGTAACATGAGTATCGCGGCCCCATATCGTCGAATGGGAGTCGATATCATTAGGTCTCCTGGTCGGATGTAATCATCCCAACACCTTATTTTTTTCACAAATTTGAGAGCGGAATCTCAAATCATATCAAAAATAGACTTCAAGAGCACGTATAGAAATAGTCCAAATCCGAAACTATGTCACCTGAAACTTGCTCATAAAAACATCATTCCTGAAAAAATGTGTGCGATATCGCAGATAACTGTCTCATTTCGCGCGGGATCACTCATCCTCACAGATCCTCCCGACAGAAAGCGATGGGGGATGAGTTTTTAACCACAACCTGATGGCACACTGGTCAAAAATGCCGCGACAGGAAAATGGAATGAAACGCACCGCATTAGCTTTTCTGATGTTACCCGCTCTGGCACATGCCGACTGGTCATCGCCGGGGTTTAACACATTTCGCGCCGAAGGCACCGGTGTTTTCACCAGCCAGGCAAAGCTTACGAAGGGTACGCGTCCTCTGACGCTGGGTTTTGACAAGACGTGCTGGCAGCCTTCGGAGGCGATAAAACTCAATGAGATGCTGTCGCTCAAGCCCTGCGACGGGTCTCCGCCGCAGTGGCGCCTTTTCCGCGACGGTGAATACCAGATGCGGATTGATACCCGATCCGGCACGCCAACTCTGCTGCTAACAATTCAGAGCACCGCAGAACAGCCGGTTGCAAGCGTTATCCGCCAGTGCCCGAAGTGGGACGGTAAACCGCTGACGCTGGACGTCAGCCATACCTTCCCGGAAGGCACCGTGGTGCGTGATTTCTACAGCAAACAGACCGCGACGGTGCAGAACGGAAACATAACCCTGCAGCCAGCCGCCAGCAGTGGTGGCCTGCTGCTGCTTGAGCGCGCCGAAACCGACAAACCAGCGCCGTTTAGCTGGCAGAACGCCACCGTCTATTTTGTGCTAACCGACCGCTTTGTGAATGGCGACCCGGGCAACGACAACAGCTACGGTCGCCACAAAGACGGCATGCAGGAAATTGGCACCTTCCACGGTGGCGATCTCAAAGGGCTCGCCAGCAGGCTCGACTATTTACAGCAGCTGGGGGTGAACGCGCTCTGGATAAGTTCCCCGCTTGAGCAGATCCACGGCTGGGTAGGCGGTGGCACCAAAGGGGACTTCTCACACTACGCCTATCACGGCTACTACACCCAGGACTGGACGAAGCTCGATGCCAACATGGGCACCGAGGATGATCTGCGCCATCTTGTTGATGAAGCGCACAGGCGCGGCATTCGCATCCTGTTCGATATCGTCATGAACCACGCGGGCTACGCGACGCTTGCGGACATGCAGGAGTACCAGTTTGGCGCGCTGTATCTGCAGGGTGATGAGCTGAAAAAGACCCTGGGCGACCGCTGGACGGACTGGAAGCCGGGCGCGGGCCAAAGCTGGCATAGCTTCAACGATTACATCAACTTTAGCGACAAAGCCGCATGGGAAAAATGGTGGGGCAAGAAATGGATCCGCACCGACATTGGTGATTACGACAACCCCGGCTTCGACGATTTAACCATGTCGCTGGCGTTCCTACCGGATCTGAAAACGGAATCCACCGCCCCTTCCGGATTACCCAACTTTTATCAGCACAAGCCCGATACCCACGCGAAAGCCATCCCGGGATATACCCCGCGCGACTATCTCACCCACTGGCTCAGCCAGTGGGTGCGCGACTACGGCATTGACGGTTTCCGGGTGGATACCGCGAAGCACGTCGAGCTTGCGGCCTGGCAACAGTTAAAGGACCAGGCTAGTCAGGCGCTGGCCGCGTGGAAAGGGGCCAACCCGGACAAAAAGCTCGATAACGCACCGTTCTGGATGACCGGCGAGTCCTGGGGCCACGGAGTGATGCAAAGCGACTATTACCGCCACGGTTTCGACGCAATGATCAACTTTGATTATCAGGAGCAGGCGGCAAAAGCGGTGAATTGCCTGGCCGATATGGATCTCACCTGGCAGCAAATGGCGGAAAAGCTGCAAAGCTTCAACGTGCTGAGCTATCTCTCCTCCCATGATACACGCCTGTTCCGCGAAGGAGGCCAGCGCGCTGCGGAGCTGCTCCTGCTGGCACCGGGCAGCGTACAAATCTATTACGGTGATGAATCCGAGCGTCCGTTTGGCCCGACGGGGTCTGACCCGCTGCAGGGTACCCGCTCGGATATGAACTGGCAGGACGTGACGGGCAAGCAGGCCTTAACCGTCGCCCACTGGCAAACGCTGGGCCAGTTCCGCGCCCGCCATCCGGCGATCGGTGAAGGCAAGCAAACCACGCTTTCGCTGAAAGAGGCGTACGGCTTCGTACGCGAGCACAAGGACGATAAGGTGATGGTGGTATGGGCGGGTAATCAATAATTATCCCCCCCTCACCCTGGCCCTTTTCCCGCATGGGGAGTGAGTCGGGGGTGAGGGGTGAAACCCACCAGAACTATTCACTACACAAATCCCTCTCGGCCATACAAAACAACAAATCCGACCACATCTCCCGATTTGCACCAGCACAGTGCTAGCGTTATGGTTACCCACTTTCAAAATAAGCTCGATAGAACACCTGCTATGACGTTTTCACTTTTTGGCGACAAATTCACCCGCCATTCAGGCATTACTCGCCTGATGGAGGACCTCAACGACGGGCTGCGCACACCGGGCGCCATCATGCTCGGCGGCGGAAACCCGGCGCAAATTCCGGAGATGACAACCTATTTCCAGACGCTGCTCGCGCAGATGCTGGAAAACGGCAAAGCGACCGATGCGCTCTGCAATTACGACGGTCCGCAGGGTAAAACCGAGCTACTGACTCTCCTTGCCAAAATGCTGCGTGAAGAGCTGGGCTGGGATATCGAACCACAGAATATTGCACTAACAAACGGCAGCCAGAGCGCGTTTTTCTACTTGTTTAACCTCTTCGCAGGGCGTCGTGCCGACGGCACCACCAAAAAGGTGCTGTTCCCGCTGGCACCGGAGTATATCGGCTATGCTGATTCCGGCCTGGAAGAGGATCTGTTCGTCTCCGCGCGCCCGAACATCGAGCTGCTGCCGGAAGGCCAGTTCAAATATCACGTCGATTTTGAACACCTGCATATTGGTGAAGAGACGGGGATGATCTGCGTATCACGCCCGACGAACCCAACGGGCAACGTGATTACCGACGACGAACTGATGAAGCTGGATGTCCTGGCGAACCAGCACGGCATCCCGCTGGTGATCGACAATGCCTACGGCGTGCCGTTCCCGGGCATTATCTTCAGCGAAGCACGTCCGCTGTGGAACCCGAACATTGTCCTGTGCATGAGCCTCTCCAAGCTGGGTCTGCCGGGCAGCCGCTGCGGCATCATCATCGCCAACGAGAAAATCATCACCGCCATTACCAATATGAACGGCATTATCAGCCTTTCACCGGGCGGTATCGGCCCGGCGATGATGTGCGAAATGATCAAGCGCAACGACCTGCTGCGTCTGTCTAATGAAGTCATCAAACCGTTCTATTACCAGCGCGTTCAGGAGACGATTGCGACGCTTCGCCGCTACTTACCGGAAGAACGCTGCCTGATCCACAAACCTGAAGGAGCGATTTTCCTGTGGCTGTGGTTTAAGGATTTGCCGATCACTACAGAACTGCTCTATCAGCGACTGAAAAAGCGTGGCGTGCTGATGGTGCCGGGCGATTACTTCTTCCCGGGTCTGGATAAGCCGTGGCCGCACACGCACCAGTGCATGCGCATGAACTACGTGCCCGATCCGGCAAAAATCGAAGCGGGCGTCAAAATTCTCGCCGAAGAAATTGAAAAAGCGTGGCACGAAGGCAGCCAGTAACACGCTACCCCTCACGCACGTTAAAACCCAGCTCTTTTGATATCGCCTCTGCCGTTTCGCGCAGAGGCTTGAGCAGGTTTTTCTCGCCAACCTGCTTCATGCGGGACGTCGACAGCGAAATGGAGATCGCATACGGCACGCGACCATGAATATCAAACACCGGCACGGCGATACAGGAGACACCCAGCTCGTTCTCTTCTTTATCCATTGCCATGCTGCGATCGCGAATTTCCGCCAGCTCATCGTACATAGCACTCAGTTCAGTGATGGTATTGCGCGTCAGCGGTTGAATCTGTTCCTGATGGCTTTGCCAGTAACTGGCCACGTAATCCTGATGACCAAAGGCCATATAGATCTTGCCCATTGCAGAACAATAGAGCGGCATATGCTGTCCGATGTAAGCACGCGTACGCAGCATACCGGTTGTCGGCTCGAGCTTATAAATTAGGATCGCGTGGTCATCTTCCCGACTGGAAAAGTTCACCGTTTCGCCAGTGGCAATGTTCAGCGCCTCAAGATGCGGGGCCGCCACGTGAATAATGTTGAGCGATGAAAGCGCCTTTTGCCCGACAGCAATGAATTTAGTGGTCAGACGATAGCTGCCCGCCGCTGGCGCCGGGGTAACGTACCCGCACGACTGCAGTCCCTGGAGTAACCGGTGGACGGTGCTCTTATTCAAACCTGCCAGTTCCGATAAATGCGCAAGCGGACACCCGTTCGGGTAGTTGCTGAGGATCTCAATCAGCATCAGGCCGCGAAACAGGCTCTGGCTGCCCGCTGGCCTCTCTTTTTCCTGCGTTATTTCGCTCTCTTTCATGCTCATCAAATCGCTCCTTTTTATCGCGCTCCTGATGGTAGCGCAAAGTGTGGTTTAGTTCACGATCTCAACAGAAAAAACACAACCAGTTGATTTTAATGATTTTTGAAAAACGTGAATGTCGTTGATCTGACAAAAATTGATCGCTATATTTGAAATCAGATTTCGCATAGTGAAATTTAACGATAAAAAAGCGTTCGCACTTGCCCCTAAAAAACAGGAGAACAGGGATGAAAGTGACCTTCGAAGAGTTGAAAGCGGCGTTCAATCGGGTTCTGCTCGATCGCGGCATAAAAGTGGAGACTGCCGATGCCTGCGCAGAGATGTTTGCCCGCACCACCGAGTCCGGTGTCTACTCGCATGGCGTAAACCGCTTCCCGCGTTTTATTCAGCAACTGGATGCGGGTGACATCATCCCTGATGCCCAGCCACAACGGGTGACCTCATTGGGTGCCATCGAACAGTGGGATGCCCGACGCTCCATCGGCAACCTGACGGCGAAAAAGATGATGGATCGCGCCACCGAACTGGCATCCGACCACGGTATCGGCCTGGTGGCGCTGCGTAACGCCAACCACTGGATGCGCGGCGGCAGTTACGGCTGGCAGGCGGCTGAGAAAGGTTACATTGGAATTTGCTGGACCAACTCCATTGCAGTAATGCCTGCGTGGGGATCAAAAGAATGCTGCATCGGCACAAACCCACTGATTGTCGCTATCCCGTCGAATCCTATCACCATGGTCGACATGTCGATGTCGATGTTCTCCTACGGCATGCTGGAAGTGAACCGCCTGGCCGGGCGCGAGTTGCCTGTAGATGGCGGCTTTGACGACGAGGGCAATCTCACCCGGGAGCCTGGCGTGATTGAGAAAAACCGCCGTATTCTGCCGATGGGCTACTGGAAAGGTTCAGGCTTATCCATCGTGCTCGACATGATCGCTACCCTGCTCTCTAACGGCTCTTCCGTCGCAGAAGTGACCCAGGACAACAGCGACGAATATGGCGTATCGCAGATCTTTATCGCTATTGAAGTGGATCGCCTGATCGACGGGCCAACCCGCGATGCCAAACTGCAACGCATCATGGACTTCATCACTACCGCCGAACGCGCTGATGAGAATGTTGCCGTTCGTTTGCCGGGACATGAATTCACGCGTCTGCAGGAAGAGAACCGTCGCAACGGCATAGCCATTGACGACAGCGTATGGGCGAAAATCCAGTCTCTGTAAGGAGGGGATGATGATATTCGGACATATTTCGCAGCCCAATCCGTGTCGCCTGCCGCTGGCGATTGAAAAAGCGCTTCATTTTCTGCGCACCACGGATTTCACTACCCTGGAGCCAGGCGTGGTGGAAATTGAAGGCCGCACTATTTTTGCCCAGGTGCTCGACCTCACCACAAAGGATCAACACGAAAACCGTCCTGAAGTGCACCGCCGCTATCTGGATATTCAGTTTCTGGCCTGGGGTGAAGAGAAAATCGGTATCGCTATTGA
Organism: Enterobacter cloacae complex sp. P42RS; assembly: GCF_014930595.1. Classification (NCBI taxonomy): domain Bacteria; kingdom Pseudomonadati; phylum Pseudomonadota; class Gammaproteobacteria; order Enterobacterales; family Enterobacteriaceae; genus Enterobacter; species Enterobacter cloacae complex sp. P42RS. The sequence goes on along the minus strand of NZ_JADBRK010000013.1, from coordinate 80,010 downwards.
TACCGGCAATAACAAAATAAGCGAATCATTACTGGAACAGCGAGATATTATTTTTTATCACGACAGCGAAAATGAGTCGTTTATAGAAATGGTACCTGGCAGTTATGCCATATTTTTCCCGCAGGATGTTCATCGTCCTGCCTGTATTAAAAACAAGGAAACGGTAATTCGTAAAATTGTGGTGAAAGTGGCAATCAGCGAATTATTGTAATTTTCTGACGAATACAGGAACGCGAAATGACCAACACCGGTTTTATTATTGGTGCGTACCCCTGCGCACCCTCGTTTCACCAGAAAGGGGAACAAGAAGAACAATCCTTCTGGCGGGAACTTTCCGACACACCGTACATACGCGGGCTGGAACAACCTTGCCTGGAAAACCTTCATCCTTTCGGTGACGAGTGGCTGTTCCGTCATACGCCGGACGAGTGGCAAATCGTGGTCACGGCGGTGATGGAAACCATGCGCCGTCGTGGCACGAACGGCGCATTTGGTCTGGCATCAGCAGACGAAGAACAACGTAAAGCATGCGTTGAATTTTACCGGCATCTGCACCAGAAAATTGACGCTGTAAATGTGCGTTTTCCGGGAAAAGTCATAGCCCTGGAGATGCAGGCGGCGCCGCAGGCCGGGAATGCATCCGTCGAACAGGCCACCGAGGCATTCTCCCGCTCAATCCGCGAAATTGTGAGCTGGAACTGGTCCTGCGATCTGGTGCTGGAACACTGCGATGCCATGACCGGACCTGCACCGCGTAAAGGGTTTTTACCCTTAGAACAGGTGCTGGAGGTGGTAAACGGAACCGACATCAGCGTCTGCATCAACTGGGCACGGTCGGCCATTGAAGGCCGTAATTCCACCGTTCCGCTTGAACACGTTCAGGCCGCATGTAAAGCCGGAAAATTGGGCGCGCTGATGTTCTCTGGCACCACCACACGCGGTGAATATGGCGAGTGGCAGGATCTGCACGCGCCGTTTTCTTCGTTCTGTGCCGACAGTTTAATGACGACTGAACAGGCTACATCACTCTTTACTGCGGCGAGCGCCGCAACATTGAAATTCTCCGGTATTAAATTACTGGAAATAAATGCTAATGCTGATGTCAGCCATCGCATCGCCATTTTGCGTGACGGCATTAGCGCTATGAATAAAGCGACACAATAAAAATAAAAACATATTCCGATTACATTCACAGAGACATTAACTATGAATATTTCAACGAATGCTCTACATGCGGATATTCCGCGCCAGCGCTGGCTAAGAATCATTCCACCTATTCTTATCGCCTGCATTATTTCTTACATGGACCGCGTAAATATCGCCTTTGCGATGCCCGGAGGTATGGATGAAGAACTGGGTATTTCCGCCACCATGGCAGGCCTGGCAGGCGGGATCTTCTTTATCGGCTATCTGTTCCTGCAGGTTCCCGGCGGCAAGATTGCTGTTCATGGTAGCGGCAAGAAGTTTATCGGTTGGTCCCTGGTCGCCTGGGCAGTCATCTCAGTCCTGACCGGTATTGTCACTAACCAGTATCAGTTGCTGGTGCTGCGCTTCTTACTCGGCGTGGCGGAAGGCGGGATGCTGCCCGTTGTGCTAACGATGATAAGCAACTGGTTCCCGGATGCCGAACGTGGCCGCGCCAACGCGATTGTGATCATGTTCGTGCCGATTGCCGGGATCATCACCGCGCCACTTTCCGGCTGGATTATCACCGCGCTCGACTGGCGCTGGCTTTTTATCATTGAAGGTTTGATGTCCATAGTGGTGCTGGTGCTGTGGGCGTTCACCGTTTACGACCGTCCGCAGGAAGCACGCTGGATCTCAGAGGCCGAGAAAAACTATCTGGTGCAAACGCTGGCCGCTGAACAGCAGGCCATCGCCGGAAAAGAGGTGAAAAATGCCTCATTGAGCGCCGTACTTTCCGATAAAACCATGTGGCAATTAATCGCCCTGAACTTCTTCTACCAGACCGGGATTTACGGTTATACCCTTTGGCTACCCACCATCCTGAAAGAGCTGACGCACACCAGCATCGGCCAGGTCGGGGTGCTCGCCATTCTGCCTTACATCGGTGCCATTGCGGGGATGTTCCTGTTCTCTACGCTTTCTGACCGCACCGGCAAGCGCAAGCTGTTTGTCTCCCTGCCGCTGATTGGCTTCGCACTTTGCATGTTCCTCTCCGTGGTGCTGAAGGCAAACACCTGGCTGGCCTATGCCGCGTTGGTCGGCTGCGGATTCTTCCTGCAGTCCGCCGCTGGGGTGTTCTGGACGATTCCTGCACGTCTGTTTAGCGCCGAGATGGCAGGCGGTGCGCGCGGTGTGATCAATGCGCTTGGTAACCTCGGCGGATTCTGCGGCCCTTATGCGGTAGGCGTACTGATAACGCTGTACAGCAAAGATGCGGGAGTTTACTGCCTGGCGATTTCTCTGGCACTGGCGGCGCTGCTGGCACTGCTGTTACCAGCGAAATGTGATGCCGGAGCAGAACCCAATCCCACGGTGAATCCGCATAAACGTGCGGCCTGATGCCCTCACCCAACCCACTAAACCGAACCGTAGGCCGGGTAAGCGAAGCGCCACCCGGCGAATAAGTGAGATGAAGATGAGTGAAAAAGAGCCCTTCTGGCTGGGTATCGATTGTGGCGGTACTTATCTGAAAGCCGGATTATACAACCGCCAGGGAAAGGAAATGTGTATCGAACGTCGCTCAGTGGCCACGCTCAGCCCACGCGCAGGCTATGCGGAGCGGGATATGCACCAGCTCTGGCAGCACTGCCACGCTACCGTCGCCACGCTGCTCAAACATTCAGGCGTAGACGGAGAGCAGATCAAAGGCGTCGGCATTTCTGCTCAGGGCAAAGGACTGTTTCTACTCGATAAACAGGATCGGCCCCTGGGCAACGCCATGCTCTCTTCTGACCGCCGGGCGCTGGAGATTGTGCAACGCTGGCAGCAGGACGGCATTCCAGAAAAACTCTATCCGCATACGCGCCAGACGCTGTGGACCGGGCATCCGGCCTCGCTTCTGCGCTGGGTAAAAGAGAATGAGCCTCAGCGCTTCGAGAAAATTGGCTGCGTGATGATGGCGCACGATTATCTTCGCTGGTGCCTCACCGGCACCAAAGCCTGCGAAGAGAGCAACATTTCGGAGTCCAATCTCTACAATATGAATACCGGCCAGTACGACCCACAGCTCACACGCTGGCTCGGTATCAGCGAAATTGACGGCGCCCTGCCGCCGATTGTCGGTTCAGCAGAAATTTGCGGGGAAATCACCGCTCAGGCAGCCGCCCTGACCGGTCTCGCGGCGGGTACGCCCGTCGTTGGTGGACTGTTTGACGTGGTTTCCACCGCGATCTGCGCCGGGCTACACGACGAACACACGTTGAATGCCGTAATGGGCACCTGGGCCGTCACCAGCGGGATTGCGCATGGCATCCGCGACAGCGAGCCGTTCCCCTACGTCTATGGCCGCTACGTTCATCCGCAGCAGTACATCGTTCACGAAGCCAGCCCGACTTCCTCCGGCAATCTTGAGTGGCTCACCGCGCAGTGGGGCGATATGTCATTCGATGAAATCAACCATGCCGTCACCGGTCTGCCAAAAGCCGGAAGCGATCTGATTTTCCTGCCATTCCTCTACGGCAGCAACGCGGGCCTGGAGATGACCAGCGGTTTCTACGGCATGCAGGCGCTACACACCCGCGCGCACCTGCTGCAGGCGGTTTACGAAGGCGTGGTATTCAGCCACATGACCCATCTTAACCGCATGCTTGAGCGCTTTACCGAGGTGCAGGCACTGCGCGTCACGGGTGGCCCGGCCCATTCGGACGTGTGGATGCAGATGCTTGCGGACGTCAGCGGTCTGACAATTCAATTACCCCAGGTAGAAGAGACTGGCTGTTCCGGTGCCGCGCTGGCCGCACTGGTCGGTACAGGCATCTATCCCGATTTCCACACGGCGCAACGCGCCCTTAAACATGACATCCGGGTGATTGAACCCGACATGAACGCCCATGCGGCCTATCAACGCAAATATCACCGCTATCAGTTACTGATTTCAGCATTACAGGGCTATCACGCCCAGGTTAAGGAGCACGACCTATGAGCCGACCATTACTGCAGCTGGCGCTCGATCACACCTCACTTCAGGCCGCGCAGCGCGATGTTGCCCTGCTTGTGGATCACGTCGATATCGTCGAAGCCGGTACCCTTTTATGTCTGACCGAAGGACTAAGCGCCGTCCGCGCGCTGCGCAAACAGTGCCCGGAGAAAATTATCGTGGCGGACTGGAAAGTGGCCGATGCCGGGGAGACGCTGGCAGAACAGGCGTTTGGCGCGGGCGCGAACTGGATGACCATTATCTGCGCCGCTCCGCTGGCCACCGTTGAGCGAGGCCACGAGGTGGCACTGCGCTGCGGGGGAGAAATCCAGATAGAGCTCTTTGGTAACTGGACGCTGGACGACGCGCGCGCATGGCAACGTATCGGCGTAAAACAGGCGATATACCACCGGGGAAGAGACGCGCAGGCCAGCGGTCAGCAGTGGGGCGAGGCGGATCTCGCCAGAATGAAAGCCCTCTCAGATATCGGTTTACAGCTTTCGATTACCGGCGGCATCACGCCTGCCGATCTCCCCCTGTTTAAGCAAATCAACGTCAAAGCGTTTATCGCCGGGCGCGCGCTGGCGGGCGCGGATAATCCGCCACAGGTGGCACAGGCATTCCATTCGCAAATCCGCGATATCTGGGGAGCGTAACCATGCGTCAGCATCCGTTAGGTATTTATGAAAAAGCGCTGCCGAAAGATCTCTCCTGGCCGGAACGCCTGGTCCTGGCGAAGAGCTGCGGATTCGATTTCGTTGAGATGTCGGTTGATGAAACCGACGAGCGTTTATCGCGCCTTGAGTGGAGTACCACGCAGCGCGCCTCTCTGGTTGAAGCGATGCTGGAAACCGGGGTGTCTATCCCTTCTATGTGCTTGTCTGCCCACCGTCGCTTCCCGTTCGGCAGCCGCGACGAAACGGTGCGCCAGCGCGCCCGTGAGATCATGACCAAAGCCATCAGGCTGGCACGCGACTTAGGTATTCGCACCATTCAGCTTGCGGGTTATGACGTCTATTACGAAGAGCACGATGAAGGTACTCAACAACGTTTTGCCGAAGGACTGGCATGGGCCGTCGAGCAGGCCGCCGCCGCACAGGTGATGCTGGCGGTCGAGATCATGGATACCGCATTTATGAATTCCATCAGCAAGTGGAAAAAGTGGGACAGCATGCTCGCCTCGCCGTGGTTCAGCGTTTACCCGGACGTTGGCAACCTGAGCGCGTGGGGTAACGACGTTACCGCCGAACTGACGCTGGGCATTGACCGCATTGCGGCTATTCACCTGAAAGATACCCAACCCGTTACCGCGCAAAGCCCCGGACAGTTCCGCGATGTATCGTTTGGCGATGGCTGCGTCGATTTTGTCGGCGTGTTTAACACGTTGAATAAGCTGAACTATCGCGGCGCGTTTCTGATTGAAATGTGGACCGAAAAAGCCAAAGAGCCGGTGCTGGAGATTATCCAGGCACGCCGCTGGATTGAAGCCCGTATGCAGGAAGGAGGCATGACATGTTAGAACAACTCAAAACCGAGGTACTGGCGGCAAACCTGGCGCTGCCAGCCCACCAGCTGGTGACCTTTACCTGGGGCAACGTCAGCGCAATAGATCGCGAAAGCGGCATGATGGTCATCAAGCCGTCCGGCGTGGAGTACGACGTGATGACGGCAGAGGATATGGTGGTGGTGAACATTGCCACCGGCCTGGTGGTCGAAGGCAGTAAAAAACCCTCCTCTGACACACCAACCCATCTGGCACTGTATCGCCGTTATCCGGAGATTGGCGGCATCGTACATACCCATTCCCGCCACGCCACCATCTGGTCGCAGGCGGGACAGGATTTACCCGCCTGGGGCACGACGCACGCAGACTATTTCTACGGAGCGATCCCCTGCACGCGGCTGATGACCACGGCAGAAATTGCCGGGGAATACGAATACCAGACGGGCGAAGTGATCATTAAAACCTTCGAGGAGCGCGATCTCAGCCCAATGCAGGTCCCGGCGGTACTGGTTCACTCCCACGGCCCGTTCGCCTGGGGCAAAGACGCTGCCGATGCGGTCCACAATGCCGTCGTGCTGGAAGAGTGCGCCTATATGGGCCTGTTCTCACGCCAGCTCGCACCACAGTTACCGGCTATGCAGCAGGCGCTGCTGGACAAGCATTATCTGCGCAAGCACGGGGCGAACGCCTATTACGGGCAGTAATCAACCGGAATTAATATGCTCCTTACAGTACCGCCGTTTCCAGACGGCGGGGGTTAACCCGGTATGCTTCGAGAATATCTGCCGGAAATATCCCACGTCGTTAAAGCCGCAGCGCGCTGCGACCTCGGTTAATGACGCAGCGTCGTTGAGCAGGAGTTTTTCCGCCGCCCTGACGCGCTGGCGATGTATCGCCTCCGTCAGGGTTAAATGGAAAGTCCGGCGAAAGACGCGCCCGAGATAATCTGCATTACAGTGCAACGCTTTTGCCAGCTGCGAGGTGGATATCGGTAAATGAAACTGCGTGCGAATAAGTTGTTTTGCCTTCCATGCCATCGCCGCGCCGGCCTGATCTGCGCTGTCTTCATATCCTGAAGAGTTCGACACCTGCTGTAAAATCAATAATAAAATCATCTCCAGCGCCAGGCTACGCCGTAATTTCTCCTGCTCGCTGAGGAATTGACGAAAGAGCGCAATCACATATTCCGCATCCCTTACGCGGCAGTGTTGTTCTATTGCCAGAGGAGCAGCGTTGGGTAACGTTGGATCTTGCGGCTCCACCTCAAAATGCAGCCAGTAAAAGCGCAGGTCCGCCGGGAAATCCTCCACGCCCACATGCCGACGCTGCGGCCAGAGCAACAAACTCTCTCCCGCATTGACATCAAAAACATGATTTTCTTCCTGGATCGTTAAAGTCCCTTTTTCGACAAAAATAATCTCCCACGATGTTAATTTTCGCGCAGGGTGGCGGCCCACTCCGCGGGAGATAAATAGCCCGCCATTTTGAACCTTAACCGGAAGCGCTATGGATAATTCGAGCATGGATATTCACCATTCCGCTTTTATTGTCGTTAATATTCGACTTACCCGTTGATTATTAATCAATATTAAAATATCTGTCCGATCGGAATCACATTTTTATCATCAGGTCGGAATCGTCACCTTTTTATACTTTTCCCTTCCCTTGTTGGCCTTCCCGTTCGATGCAGAATAAAGAGGTACCCAGCATAAATACGATAATAAATTCGATCTCCGAGGAGTTACTTCATGACTTCCACACCGATTACAGACGCAGACGCTGCAAAACAGAAAGTCGATGACCGGCTGTCCGTCCGCGAGAAAATGGGCTACGGCCTGGGCGATGCGGGCGGCACGGTGATTACCTGCCTGATCATGAACTTTCTGACCTTTTTCTATACCGATGTATTTGGCCTCACCCCTGCGCTGGTGGGCACGCTGTTTATTGCCCTTCGCGTGTTTGACGCCATTTCCGATCCGGTGATGGGCGTCATTGCTGACCGCACGCAGAGCCGCTGGGGCCGATTTCGTCCCTGGCAGCTGTGGGTCGCCGTCCCGATAGGCATTATCGGCGTAATGACCTTCACCGTTCCGGAAGCCAGCATGGGCGTGAAAATCGCCTGGGCGTTCGGCACCTATTTGTTGTTATCCGTGGGCTATACCGCCATCAACGTGCCCTACTGCGCGCTGATTAACACCATGACCACCCGCCACAACGAGGTGATCGCCTGCCAGTCCTGGCGCTTTGTGCTGTGCGGCGTGGCGGGCTTTCTGGTCTCCGTTGGCCTGCCGTGGCTGGTAGCGGAGCTGGGTCAGGGCGATGCCGCGAAGGGTTATCAACTGGGCGTTGGCGTGCTGTGCGCTATCGCCGTGGTGATGTTCTTGTGCTGCTTCTTCTGGGTTCGTGAACGCGTTCCGCTGGCGCTGATGGGCAAATTCACCCTGCGCGAGCACCTGGCGGGCCTGCGTAAAAACGATCAGCTGCTGCTGATGTTGTTGATGTCGTTTCTGCTGATCAACGTCTTCAACATTCGCGGCGGTGGATATATGTACTTTATCACCTACGTGCTTCAGGGCAGCACGGCGTACACCTCGCTGTTTTTCACCATGGTGACCTTTGCCGCTATTCTGGGCGCAGTGATCGTCAGCCCGCTGTCGCGCCGTATTGATACCGTCAAACTCTACTACTACACCAACCTGGCGCTCGCTGCGCTTGCGGTGGGCATGTGGTTTCTGCCGGGTGGTCCGGCGCACCAGACGCTATGGCTGATCGTCATTTTAAGCAACGGCGTGATCCTGGGCTTCACCCTGCCGCTGCACTTCTCGCTAATGGCCTTTGCCGATGACTACGGCGAGTGGAAAACCGGCGTGCGTTCGTCGGGCATGAACTTCGCCTTCAACCTGTTTTTCATCAAGCTTGCGTGGGCGTCCAGCGCCGGGATTATCAGCCTGGTGTTTATTGCCGTGGCCTATCAGCCAGGCACGGGCAACCAGACGCCAGCCTCACTGCAGGGCATTACCGCCATGGAGACGCTGCTGCCTGCCCTTTTCCACCTGCTGCTGGCGGTCGCTATCCGCTGGTGCAGGCTTAATAACCCAATGATGTCGCGCATTTCCACCGACCTGCGCCAGCGTCACGTACCGTCCTGAGGAGAACGCTATGTCCATAATGGAACCCGACCTGCACCAGCTGAAAATCAACGATCCGTTTCTCGGGCAATATCAACGGCTGGTCCGTGACGTGGTGATCCCTTACCAGTGGGATGCGCTTAACGACCGCGTGGCGGAGGCCGAACCCAGCCACGCCATCGCCAACTTCCGCATCGCGGCCGGGCTGGAACAGGGGGAGTTTTACGGGATGGTATTTCAGGACAGCGACGTGGCGAAATGGCTCGAAGCCGTGGCGTGGTCGCTGTGCCAGAAGCCGGATGCAGCACTGGAAAAAACCGCCGACGAGGTGATTGAGCTGGTCGCGGCGGCGCAGTGTGAAGATGGCTACCTCAACACCTACTTCACGGTAAAAGCCCCCGAGGAACGCTGGACGAATCTGGCCGAATGCCACGAGCTGTACTGCGCCGGGCATATGATTGAAGCGGGCGTGGCGTATTTCCAGGGAACCGGAAAACGTCGCCTGCTGGACGTGGTGTGCAGGCTGGCGGACCATATCGACAGCGTGTTTGGCCCGGGAGAAACACAGCTACACGGTTACCCTGGTCACCCGGAAATCGAGCTGGCGCTGATGAGGCTGTACGACGTCACGCAGGAGCCACGCTATCTCAATCTGGTGAAATACTTTATCGAAGAACGCGGCGCGCAGCCTCACTTCTACGATAGCGAATACGAGAAGCGCGGCAAAACATCTTACTGGAATACCTATGGCCCGGCGTGGATGGTCAAGGACAAAGCCTACAGCCAGGCGCATCAGCCGCTTGCCGAGCAGCAAACGGCCATCGGCCACGCCGTGCGTTTCGTCTACCTGATGGCGGGCATGGCGCATCTGGCGCGCCTGAGCAACGACGAGGGGAAACGCCGGGACTGTCTGCGTCTGTGGAACAACATGGCGCAGCGCCAGCTGTACATTACCGGCGGGATTGGCTCGCAGAGCAGCGGGGAGGCGTTCAGCAGCGATTACGATCTGCCCAACGATACGGTGTACGCCGAAAGCTGCGCCTCAATCGGCCTGATGATGTTCGCCCGCCGGATGCTGGAGATGGAGGCAGACGGCCACTACGCCGACGTGATGGAGCGCGCGCTGTACAACACGGTGCTGGGCGGGATGGCGCTGGACGGTAAGCATTTCTTTTATGTCAATCCACTGGAAGTGCATCCGAAAACGCTGGCCTTTAACCATATCTATGACCACGTGAAGCCGGTGCGTCAGCGCTGGTTCGGCTGCGCCTGCTGCCCGCCGAATATCGCCCGCGTGCTGACCTCGCTGGGGCACTACATTTATACCGTTCGCCCGGATGCGCTGCTGATAAACCTGTACGTGGGGAACGACGTCGCCATTCCGGTGGGCGATAACGCCCTACAGCTGCGCATTAGCGGTAACTATCCGTGGCAGGAGCAGGTGAAGATCGAAATCACCTCGCCGGTTCCGGTCACCCACACGCTGGCACTCAGGCTGCCGGACTGGTGCGCGGAGCCTGCCGTTTCGCTGAATGGCGAAGCCATGACCGGTGAAGCGTCACGCGGATACCTCTACCTCAACCGCCGCTGGCAGGAAGGCGACACCCTGACCCTGACGCTACCGATGCCGGTCCGCCGCGTGTACGGTAACCCCCAGGTGCGCCAGCAGGCGGGTAAAGTCGCGCTACAGCGCGGGCCGCTGGTTTACTGCCTGGAAGAAGCTGATAACGGCGCCAACCTGCATAACCTCTCCCTGCCCCGAGATAGCGAGTTCCGGGTGTATGAAGGCAAAGGCATTTTCGCGCATAAGATGCTGATACAGACAGAAGGGATTGGGTGTCACATGAAGGAAACGGATGCGCTGTGGCAGTACGACCGCTCGCCGGTACTGCGCCAGCCCCGTACGTTGACCTTTATTCCGTGGTTTAGCTGGGCTAACCGGGGAGAAGGGGAAATGCGGGTATGGGTGGATGAAGCATAAATAAGGGTAATACTAATTTTCATAATATATAATATTTTTATCGAGCTCGGTGATGCCGAGCTCTGTGATTTATTATCAATCGAAAGACAATGTGATCTAACCCTCGGTATTGTTTTTTTTGGTGTCCATCATCTCAGCATACCATTGTCTAGTACACATTTTAGTGTTATTCCATAAAGACACACAGCTAAAAATAAGGATATCCCATGGAATTCACTGAAAGATTAAATGCCTTATCAAATAAAATAAAACAACAAATTGATGTAATAAATACTGAAGAAGGAACAAAAACTGCATTTGTAATGCCATTCATTCATAATGTCCTGGGCTACGATGTTTTTGATCCTTCAGAGGTAACACCTGAATTTGTCTGTGATATTGGCACAAAAAAAGGAGAAAAAATCGATTACGCCATAATGAAAAACAATGACGTACAAATACTTATTGAATGTAAAAAAATTGGCGAACCATTAAATATAAATCATGCGTCGCAGTTATTCAGATATTTTCACGTAACAAACGCAAGGATTTCAATTCTTACCAATGGTCAAAATTATAAATTTTTCACTGACCTTGACGCACCAAACAAAATGGACGAAAAACCATTTTTGGAAGTCGATCTACTTGATATTGACGAAAATATAATACCTGAATTAAAGAAACTAACTAAATCTTCATTTGATCTCGAATCAATTATCAATGCTGCTGGTGAGTTAAAATATGTTAGCCAAATCAAAAAAATCCTTCACTCTCAGCTTAATAATCCCGAAGATGATTTTGTGAAATTTTTTGCATCCAGGGTTTATGATGGAATTCTGACGCAAAAAGTCAGAGATTCATTTTTAAATTTAACTAAAAAGGCTGCAAGTCAGTACATAAATGATCAAGTTAATGAGCGACTTAAGTCTGCCATTACGGGTATAACCCCAGCGATTACCGAAACATCAAATGAGCCATCGCATATTGAAGAAGATGACCATAAAGATGAAAGCGATGTGATAACAACGCTAGAGGAACTTGAGGGATATCATATTGTTAAAGCAATTACCAGAGCAGTACTAGAGGCACCACGTATCACTCACAGAGATACCAAAAGCTATTTTGGCATTCTTGTGGATGATAACAACCGCAAACCAATTTGCCGATTGCATTTTAATCGTACGCAAAAATACATCGGACTTTTCGACATAGAAAAAAACGAAACACGTCACCCTATATCGACAGTCGATGATATCTATTCCTTTGCAGATATCCTTAAAGCAACAGCGGCTCTATATAATTAATTTTTACCCAGGCAGCACGCGACGTGCTGCCTCAGCCAGAAATGCGCTTCGATTACCGAACTGAGGATGCTCGCTGACAAAGGAATCAATCTGTACCAGCAAACGTCGAGGCATCGTGATGTTGATACGCTCGGCTCTGCCGTCAAACTGCTTCATATTAATATCCACCAGCAACCATTGCCCGCCCGTGAAGTCGTCAGGGTGATTTTCAAGGTGCACTTCGACATTTCCCGGAAGAGGCAATGCTTCATCCATTTCAAACAGCGCTTCGAAGTGCGCGGTGAGCGCCTCACGTGCATCCTGAAAAGCGTCGTCCAGGGAATCACCTGCAAAAAAACAGCCTGGAACGTCAGGAAAAAAGCCGCTGGCGCTACCGTCGGTGTCAGAATGAATGTAAGCCGGATAAAACATAACTACTCCTGATATCAGTGTTTAATTCCCGCCTGCCGCCATATCTGCGCGAGCGTGCCCGGTTTAATATCCTTCTTAGGATGTGGGACAGTAACCAGCCCTTTCTGTTCGGGATGGCGAAACTGATGATGGCTTCCTTTCGTTCTGACACATTTCCAGCCGTGGCCGATCAGAACGGTAATGACATCCGCACTTTTCACATCCCAGTCCTTCCATGATTATACACATGATACACACCATTACTATCGGGTCGAATCACATTAGCGCATAAGGAACATCAGTGCAGCCGTGTTTTGGCGGAACAGGAAGAAGCATCGAAAAATGAAAAAGGAATACGTTGTATTGCAGATAAAAATGCAGGCAAGATCGTAGGCCGGGCAAGGCAACGCCGTCGCCCGGCTTTACCGCATCAGAAGCGCCAGGTCAGGCCGGTCATTAGCGCGAAGCTATCATCGCGGTCGATCATCGGGCTGTTCTTCACGTCATCAGGCAACACGGTGTAGACCGCGCTGGCGTTGAGGTACAGCTTCTGGGTTAACTGATATTTAGCTGCCAGACCAACGTAGGGCGTCCAGCTGTCGCCGGCGGTGTATTGATCCAGCCCTGAGCGGCGTGACTCGCTGCCGGATACGCCGTAGTAGTAGTCGTTATAGCTCTCGTCGCTGTAAAAAACACCGACAGAAGGCGTCAGGGTCAAACGCTCCATCCTGATTGGACGGAAGTAGGATACCTCGCCCACCACGCCGCCGCTTTCATCCGTGGCATCGCCTGAGACCGCCACTTTCAGAGAACCCCAGCTTTCGTGGCGGTAGTACGCACCGCCGAGGAACGCAGAGGCTTTACGCTCATCAAGCTGCTTCATCTGGTGGTCGTCGTTATCATCCGGATCAAAATGCAGCGGCATCCAGGATGCGGTCAGGCTGAGTTCATTTTTTGCGTCTTTCCACAGGATCCATCCGCCCGTGGTCTGACGAACATAGAAGCGATCGCTCTCATAGCTAATTAACGGCACCGCAGTGGTATTTTCGTTATAGCCTTTATAAGGAGACTCATTAAATACGGCCCCCGCGCCAAGTGAAAAATCACCGGCCATTGCAGAAGAGGTTGCAAATAACGTGGCAGCAATCAGTAAATTGTATTTAATAGTCATGTGAAGCAATCCATTTATACGCCAAATAAGCGGGGCGAATAATAATGGTTACAAATTTGCCGGTGCAACGCTGCAGTTTATATAATATTATATATAAAACCATATAGATGGGTGCGCATGATGAATAAATTACAGCTAAAGCCACGCGAGTTAAAAATAATCTCCGTCATCGCAGCCACCCACAGCATTGGTGATGCCGCCGCCCTGCTGGGCATGGCGCAGGCCAACGTCAGTAAATATCTCTCGGATTTTGAAACGCGGGTTGGGCTTAAGGTTTTTGAGCGCACGACCCGCCAGCTCGCTCTGACGCAGTTCGGTGAGGCGTTGCTCCCTTATATCGACGCCACGCTGGACAAAAACACGCAACTTATTAATTTCATTGCCGATTATAAGCATGAAAAGCGTGGAAAAGTCACGATTTACGCCCCAACGGGCATTGTGACCTATCTCGCGCGCCACGTGATCCACCAGATAAAGGACATCGGGGACATTCGCATTTCCCTGAAAACCTACAACCTGGACCGCAACGAATATTCAGAAGGTGTGTCCTTCCCGGATGACTGTGATATTTTAATTACCTATGCTCAGCCAAAAGATGAAAGTCTGGTCGCCAGCGTATTAACAAAATATTCCGTCACTGCATTCGCAACCCAGGAATATTTAAATAAACATCCTTTAACCGGACCTGAAGATTTAATTAATCACTCCTGTATTCTGATCGACTCCATGCTGGTCTATGACGCCAACATCTGGCGTTTTCGCATGCATGGCAGTGATGATGTGCATGATTATCGGGTAACCGGAAACTATATTTGCGACAATACCCAGACGGCCCTGGAGCTGGCAAGAAATAATCTTGGCATTGTGTTCGCGCCGAAAGAAAGCCTGAAGAAAGAATTAACGCAAGGCACGCTGGTCCCCTGTTTCCCGCATCAGGAAGAGTGGTGGCTCGATCTGACCGCCATCTTCCGCAAGCGCGAATATCAGCCCTGGCGCGTACAATATGTTCTGGATGGTGTCCTCAACTGCCTGCGCCAGCAAATTGCTCAGGCCGTCCATGGACGGCCTGAACTGGGTGGTTAGAATAGCCCCAGCGGTTTATCGGAGTAACTGACAAGCAGACATTTCGTCTGCTGGTAATGCTCCAGCATCATCTTGTGCGTTTCACGCCCGATGCCCGACTGCTTATACCCGCCAAATGCCGCGTGAGCCGGATAGGCGTGGTAGCAGTTGGTCCATACGCGTCCCGCCTGTATACCCCTGCCCATTTTATAGGCCAGATTACCGTTACGGCTCCAGACTCCCGCCCCCAGGCCATACGGCGTGTCGTTGGCAATCTCCAGCGCCTCCTCCATCGTTTTGAAGGTAGTCACCGCCAGCACCGGTCCGAAGATCTCCTCCTGGAAGACGCGCATGTTGTTCTGCCCGAACAGGATCGTCGGCTCAAGGTAATACCCTTCCTGCAGATCTCCGCCGAGCACCTTACGGCGACCGCCGGTCAGGATATCCGCCCCTTCCTTCTTGCCGATATCGATGTAGTTGAGGATAGTCTCCAGCTGGCCATGCGAGACCTGCGCCCCCATCTGCGTAACGTTATCGAGCGGGTTACCGCTGCGGATAGACTCGACGCGGCGAATGGCCCGCTCCATAAAGCGCTCGTAGATGGACTCCTGCACCAGCGCGCGGCTTGGGCAGGTGCAGACTTCGCCCTGGTTAAAGGCAAACAGCGCAAACCCTTCCAGCGCCTTGTCGAAGAAAGCGTCCTCTTCCTCCATCACGTCCGCGAAGAAGATGTTCGGGGACTTCCCGCCCAGCTCCAGGGTCACCGGAATAATGTTTTGCGTGGCGTACTGCATAATCTGCTGGCCCACTTCCGTCGACCCGGTAAACGCCACTTTAGCGATCCGTTTTGAAGTGGCCAGATATTCCCCTATCTCACCGCCCGCGCCGTTCACCACGTTAATCACCCCCGGCGGCAGAAGATCGGCAACAATTTCCATCAGCAGCAGGACAGAGAGCGGGGTTAAACGCGCCGGTTTAAGCACAATGCAGTTCCCGGCGGCCAGCGCGGGTGCCATTTTCCAGCTCGCCATCAGCAGCGGGAAGTTCCACGGAATAATTTGCCCGACGACCCCCAGCGGCTCGTGGAAGTGGTACGCCACGGTGTCGCTATCTACCTCGCTTATTCCGCCCTCCTGCGCGCGAATACAGGAGGCAAAATAGCGGAAGTGGTCGATAGCCAGCGGCACGTCTGCCGCCATCGTTTCCCGGATCGGCTTGCCGTTATCCCAGGTTTCCGCCGTCGCCAGCAGCTCCAGGTTCTGCTCCATCCGGTCGGCGATTTTGAACAAAATGGCCGCGCGCTCCTGAACGGAGGTATGGCCCCATTTATCTTTCGCTTTGTGTGCCGCATCCAGCGCCAGATCGATATCCCGCTTGCCGGAGCTGGCAATCTCGCACAGCGGCTGGCCGGTAACGGGCGTCAGGTTGGAATAGTATTCGCCGTCGACGGGGGCCACCCAGTCGCCGCCGATAAAATTGTCATAACGGGGCTTCAGCTTGAGGGGAAAACCATACTCGCCGGGCTGGATTCGCGAAGAGGGAGGATTGTTTGTCATGACCGTCTCCTTGCTGTTGGTGTACAACAAGGGTAGTCCCGGCTGGCGGTTTTCTCGCCAGTGGGTGACGGGTTTACGAGCCGTATCACGGATTACCGTACTTTACGTTTCGTTCCTGCCACTGAGCCATACTTAACAGCTCAAGGGCTCATGAGGAACAATGCGATGCAGCTGTTTATCGGTTTTGACGTAGGCGGAACCCACATCAAACACGGCGTGATTGATGAAAATGGCAAGGAGCTGACGACGGACGAGTACGATACTCCTGAGGATAAAAACACCTTCAAAAAGAAGTGGAAAGCGGTAGTTGAAGCGTATCAGGACGAACACGACATCGTCGGTATCGGCGTGAGCTTTCCCGGCCATATTAACCACCACAGCGGCGAAGCGGCAAAAGCGGGCGCGCTCGACTATCTCGACGGCGAAAACCTGTGCGAACTCTTCGCCGGGCTGACCGATCTTCCCGTCACCGTGGAAAACGACGCCAACTGTGCGGCGCTGGGCGAGCGCTGGCAGGGCGCGGGTAAGGACTACGAGCATTTCGTCTGCATCACCATCGGCACGGGCATCGGAGGCGGGATTGTGATGGAAGGCGATCTTTATCGCGGGTCGCATTACCGCGCCGGCGAATTTGGCGTGCTGCCCGTGGGTAATAACGGCGAACCCATGCATGACGTGGCGTCGGCCAGCGGCCTGATGAAAGCCTGCCGCCGCGCGCTGGCCGTATCAGAAGAAGAGATGCCTGACGGCGAGGAGCTATTTAAACGCATGGAGAGCGACGTGCATCTGCGTGAGGCCATTGAGGAGTGGGCCCATTGCCTCTCGCGCGGCGTTTACAGCGTAATCTCGATGTTCGATCCACAGGCAGTGCTGATTGGCGGCGGGGTAAGCGAGCAGGAGAAAATCTATCTCCTGCTCGATAAGAACCTGCAGCGATTCGAAGAGTGGGAGGCGCTCAAGGTGCCCATTCTGCCCTGCGAGCTGGGTAACCAGGCGGGGAGGCTGGGCGCGGTATGGCTGGCAAAACAAAAACTCTCCCGCCGCACGTAGCGCTCAGGGGAACAGCTGCGCGTCGCGAAGCAGATGGTCATTACCCCGGCGACGCGTAAAACCGATGCGGTTGAAATATTCCAGGATCTGGATCGCCAGCTTGCGGCCAACGTTCAGCCGGTCGCGGAAATCGGCTGCGCAGGTGGAGCCGCGCGCCTGATCCAGTTCGCGGATCAGGTTAGCAAACGCCACAATGCGATCGTTACGGTAATAACGATCTTTCACGATCGCGACTATCAGCCCCTGCTGCGCCGCATGGCGCAATACCTGGCGCATCATCTGCTCGTCGGTATTCGTTTCACGCGCCAGATCGCGAACCCACCAGGGTTCATCGCCAAACAGCGAGGCCACTTTTTGCCAGATTGCCTCCTGCTCTGCGGTGAACCCGGCTTTGTGATCCGGCAGGTGCAGCCAGCCGTGATGGCTTTTAATCACCCCGCTTTCGCGCATGTTTTCAATCAGCAGCAGCACCAGCGCATCGTCTTCCATCGGCAGCGCCATGCGTCGCAAGCGCTCACGACCAGGACCGGGTTCATCCTGATGCTGTTCATGGTAAGTGGCGAGCGTGTTCAGGATCTTACGCTGCCAGTTTGCCGCAACTGGCGCATCGAGCAGGCTGTTGCCGGCCTGAATAAAGCCCGGCTGTTGGGTCAGCTGATGCAACCCTTCGCCGCTCAGCTGGCGTGCCCATGCAAAATCACTCAGGCTCACGGCCCCGCGCTCAAGATGCACCCGCAGCGCGGCGTTATCATCCTGAGCCTGCGCAAGCGCAGCCAGCCATTGCAGGTATTCAGGCTTACGCTTGCCGCGTCGCGGCGGGTTCAGCGTCACCACCCGCGCCCCGGCCAGCGTTTCCCGTGCGGAAATGTCCCGCAGTACCAGACGGTCGTCATCCGCCAGCCAGAGCGGCGAATCAAAAACCAGTTCGGCAAGATCGTTTTCCAGCAGGGACACGCGCCCGGTGATATGGCTGGCCGCGTGGTGAATATGCAGCGGCTGCCATTGAGTCAGCGGGACGTTTGTCTGCAGGGAGACGATGACGCGTTCAGACGGCTCGGGCGGGGCGTCGGCCAGCAGCCAGTCGCCGCGGTTAAGCTGCTCTTTTTCCGCATCCCCGGCAATGTTGAGCGCGATCCGCTGCCCGGCGTGGGCGTGCTCCGCAGGCTGATTTTGCGCATGTAAGCCGCGCACGCGCATCGGTTTATTAACGCCCGTCAGCCAGAGGCTATCGCCCACCTTCACTTCACCGCTTAACGCCGTACCGGTGACCACCAGCCCCGCGCCTTTGACGGTAAACGCCCGGTCAATCGCCAGACGGAAGCGGTGATGGCTGGCGTGGTCTCGCGACGAAAGCTGCTGCAAATGGTGGCGAAGTTCGCCGATACCGCGCCCTTCTGTCGCTACGGTGACAAAAAGCGGTGCATCGGCAAAACCATATTCCCGTAAGGTCGCCTGCACCGCTTCGCGCACCTCGCTGACGCGCGCGTCGTCAACGCGATCGGCTTTCGTCAGCGCCACGGTCAGCTGCGGGTTGCCTGTCAGCTGGAGGATCGCCAGATGCTCACGGGTTTGCGCCATCACGCCGTCATCGCAGGCCACCACAAGCAGGGCATGATCGATGCCCCCCACGCCCGCCAGCATGTTGGAAAGAAATTTTTCATGCCCCGGAACATCAATAAAGCCCAGCACGCGGCCATCGGGCTGGGGCCAGTAGGCATAGCCAAGATCGATGGTCATGCCGCGCTTTTTCTCTTCCGGCAGACGATCGGCGTTTATGCCGGTAATTGCCTGCAGTAACGTGGTTTTTCCGTGGTCGACGTGACCGGCGGTGGCAATAATCATTTCAACAACGTCTCCAGAAATCGCTCTTCATCTTCAAGGCAGCGCAGATCCAGCCACATGCGGCCGTCGTAAATCCGTCCGATAACCGGCGTCGGCAGGCCACGCCAGCGCAACGACAGAGCCTCAAGGCGGCTACCGCGCCCGTCACGCGGGGTGAAGGTGAGCGCTTGACTCGGCAGCCTGTCTACCGGCAGCGAACCGCTGCCAATTTGCGACTGGCAGGGCTCAATGCGAACGTCAAAATCGGGGTAGTGCGGGGCAACGCGCGGCAGCAGCCGTTCGGCCTGAGCGCGAATCGAGGCGGCATCCCGGCTTAACAGACGCAGCGTGGGCAGGCGGTCAGCCAGTTTTTCCGGATGGAGATAGAGCCGCAGCGTCGCCTCCAGCGCGGCAAGCGTCATTTTATCGGCGCGCAGGGCGCGTTTGAGCGGGTGCTGCTGCAGCTGCGCAATCAGCTCGCGCTTGCCGACGATAATTCCGGCCTGCGGCCCGCCCAGTAGTTTGTCGCCGGAAAAGCTGACCAGGCTCACGCCCGCGGCAATCATCTGTTGCGGCATCGGCTCTTCAGGCAGCCCGTACTGGCTGAGATCCACCAGCGAACCGCTGCCGAGATCGGCAATCACCGGAATATTCAGCTCGCGCCCAATCGCCGCCAGCTCGGCCTCTTCAACCGTTTTGGTGAAGCCTTCAATATGATAATTGCTGGTGTGGACCTTCATCAGCAGGGCGGTGTTTTCATTCACCGCCGCGCGATAATCTTTCGCATGGGTACGGTTAGTCGTACCCACTTCATGCAGCGTGCAGCCCGCCTGGCGCATCACGTCCGGGATGCGAAACGCCCCGCCAATCTCCACCAGCTCGCCGCGGGACACCACCACCTCTCTGCCGCTCGCGGTCGCCGCCAGCATCAGCAGCACCGCCGCCGCGTTGTTATTCACAATGCAGGCATCTTCCGCACCGGTTAGCTGGCTGAGCAGATCCGCCAGCGCGCGATCGCGATGCCCGCGCCCGGCGCCGTCCAGATCGTACTCCAGCGTCACCGGCGAGCGCATGGCCTGCACGACCGCAGCCACCGCCTCTTCCGCCTGCTGGGCGCGTCCCAGGTTGGTGTGCAACACGGTCCCCGTCAGGTTGACCACCGGGCGTAACGCGCTTTGCGCCTTCTCACCCAGCCGATACTCAACTTCCTGCTCCCACGCAGCACACCAGTCGGGCAAGGTGTTTTCGGCCTGGATATGGCCTCGGGCTTCATCCTGAAGCAGACGTAACATCTCCACCGTCGCGGTATGGCCGAAGCGCTCAACGGCAGCGTGAATGCGGGGCTCGCGAAGAAGTCGGTCGGTCGCGGGGATCTGGCTGTACAGCGAATGATGAGTAGTCATGAAAGCGCCTGGCGAGTAAATATCTTCCCCCCTCCCGACGGGAGAGGGAGTTAACATGTGGAGGGATTGTACCGCCTCCGACGCCGAAGTGTTATAACCCGCGTCAAGCCTTTGGCGGTTCGGTGCGGGCAAAGCTCTCGCGGCTAAAGAGCGTTTCTGCGAGTTTCACCAGCAGCGGACGGTCAACGCACCAGCCAGGGGACACCCGGCGGAAGTTGAGATAGCCGATGGCGCAGGCGATGGCGATGGTTGCCAGGTCCAGGCTGTCGGTGTGGATCTTGCCCTCCCGGATAAGCTTTTCACACATATCCAGACTGCGGCTGATTTTTTCCCGCTGGCGCAGCAGCTCGCTTTCTGACTGCTGGGCGGCGGGCCTTGCCTGCTCGCGAACGGAGGTGAGTGCTGCATCCATAATGCCGTCGGCCAGGGCTTCAATTTGCTTCACCGCCAGCGCCGCTTTAGGGTCAGACGGCAGCATTGCCGGGGCAATGCCCAGCAGCTCGATATACTCCGCAATAATGGGGGAATCGAACCAGTATTCGCCCTCGTCCGTCACCAGCGCCGGAACTTTCCCCAGCGGGTTATACTGCGCGACGCCGTTTTCGGCGTTGTAGGGCTGTTCATTAACGAATTCAAATTCAATCCCTTTCTCCAGCAGGAGAATCGAGATTTTTCGCACGAAGGGACTGGTGTAGCTACCGATGAGTTTCATTGCCTGATCCTTGATGCCGGGAAAAAGTCAGTATGGATCAAGCGATGAAAAAAGGGCAGATATGCGTGTCGCATTCCCGCCCCGGAAGGATTAGTGATCGAGATAGAGGTAGTGCATCCAGCTGGTCATACGCAGCAGCACTTTACGCATCACCGAGACGTGGGCGAAATGATCCGAATAGACCGCCACCTGGGCATAAATACCGTCCGGCAAAGCATCGACGTCGGCGTTAGGCTCCAGTTCAATCAGCGCCTGTACCCCATCCGTACCCGGCGCAACGGTCAGTGCCTGCAAGGCACCCTGCGCCTGATACGACCCGCCCGGCACCACAGGCAGAACGCTGGTGAGCTTACCGGTGAACACCTGGCCCGGCAGCGCGTTAAATACCACTTCCGCTTCATCGCCCGGCTTCAGACGCAGCAGCGAGTTCTGACGGAACTGGGCCACAATCTGGCGCTTCTGTTCAGGAATGAAGACCATCACCGGGCGCAGCGGCAGCGCGGCGGCATAGGTTCCCGGACGAATCAGCACCTGGGTGATATAGCCATTGCTCGGCGCGCGCACCACGGTCTGATCGAGGTTGTATTTTGCTTCTGCAAGCTGGGCGCGTAACGAGGCAATCTGCGACTGCTCGCCGTTCACCATGCTGTCCAGCTGGCTTTGAATCTGCGTCTGTTCAGCAACAGAGCCTTTCACCATGGCATCCTGCGCCAGATAGTTCTGCCGCGCGTTATCAATATCGCTTTCAGAGAACGGATTCACCTTCGCCTGGCTGCCTTTGAGGTAGCGCTGATAATCTTTATATAGTCGATCGCGCTCAGCGGAGACGCGTGTCGTATTGGCAACCGCTTCCGAAAGCTGCGCTTTCAGAGTGTCGATATTGTGCGTCGCTGTCACCAGGTCCGCCTTCAGTCTGTCGACGCGCGCCTGATAACGGCCCGGATCCAGTTTAAATAACACTTCGCCTTTTTTAATGAGCTGGTTATTTTTATCGGTCACTTCACTAACCACCCCCGTGACCTGCGGCGTAATCGGAATAGAAATAACCGCTTTTTGCGCCGTAAAGGTATACGGATGGTTATAGTTCATTAGCAGAATGAGTCCGGCAACAATAAACACCCCGCCTAACGTCGCGGTAGCAAGCGTCCACTGATTTACCGGAATACGGAATATTTTAAAGATTGCCCAGGCAAATGCCACATAGGTCAGAATAATCAACAGATCCATGATTAGCGCTCCAGCGTGTTTTTATCATCAGAGGGCTGAACCGCTGCCAGCTTGTGTTCTAACTCGGCCACGCGTTTGGCCAGCGCATCCATCCCCGGAACCTCCTCAGGCTTAGTGATGTGGTTCTGCATGCCCCAGCCGCGATCTTCGCGGTACAGCGTGGCCCAAATCCACAGAAACGGCCAGATGGCATGGAGCGTAAACAGGCTGATCCAGCCTGCCGTATGAATAGCATCGGCATGGGGATGATTACGCTTTTTAGCCATATTATAGGGGATGTCATGGATGGCGATGATTCCGTAAAAAAGAACCAGAAATACAAAAATCAACACGCCCAGCGCGAAATAGTTGAGAAACATAGTCTGCTCACTTAAACAACGTCAACTCATTACATTAATAAAACAGCACGCAGCCTAATTAATTTATTTTTAAATTTAAAAGGCACACTGATTATTTCAGAGCCGGGGAGTATCGGTTTTTATAATATCTCCACGCAAGTTTATAAGCGTGTCAAAATATATCCTGAATAATAATATACTCAACCTTACATTATGAGCGTCATTCAGGTTTCAACTTTCCGCCATACTACATATGAAAACTGTTTTATTAGCTTTCCGTGTTACTCGAGGCCGTCCTGACGCCGATCGCAGTCGGAGAAATCCGCATAAAAATATTTTGTGAAACCAGTCACAATCCAGAAACAAACCCGCAAAAACAAAATGTGATATCAATCACATAAAGAGGTGGTTTTTGCTCTATTTTTCGCCATCGTATTTTTTTTACCCACCTGTTTTGTGACTCAGATCACTTCATTCAACGCCATACCCCCTACATTTACGTGACATACATCACACAAAATTCCGCTATCTGGACAGTTGAACGATTCAGTGCCAGATTTCACAGCATCAGAACAGGGTCCGGCTACCTCTGCCGCCTCATTAACAATAAACCTCGGGCCGCAAGCCTAAGCGTAAACAGAAGAAGGGGTGTTTTATGTCATCCGATTTCAAGATCAAAGTTCAAAGCTTTGGTCGTTTCCTCAGCAACATGGTGATGCCAAATATCGGCGCGTTTATCGCGTGGGGTATTATCACCGCATTGTTCATTCCGACAGGGTGGTTGCCTAACGAAACGCTGGCGAAACTTGTTGGCCCAATGATTACCTATCTCCTGCCGCTGCTCATCGGTTATACCGGTGGTCGTCTGGTGGGCGGTGACCGTGGTGGCGTCGTGGGTGCCATCACAACCATGGGCGTGATCGTCGGTGCGGATATGCCGATGTTCCTCGGTGCGATGATTGCCGGTCCTCTGGGCGGCTGGGCGATTAAGAAATTCGACGTCTGGGTTGATGGCAAGATCAAGTCCGGCTTCGAAATGCTGGTGAACAACTTCTCTGCGGGCATCATCGGGATGATCCTCGCGATTCTGGCGTTCCTCGGCATTGGTCCGGCTGTTGAAGTGCTGTCCAAACTGCTGGCGGCGGGCGTTAACTTCATGGTGGCGCACGACATGCTGCCGCTGGCGTCTATCTTCGTTGAACCGGCGAAAATCCTGTTCCTGAACAACGCCATTAACCACGGTATCTTCTCGCCGCTGGGTATTCAGCAGTCTCACGATCTCGGCAAGTCCATCTTCTTCCTGATTGAAGCGAACCCGGGTCCGGGTATGGGCGTTCTGCTGGCGTACATGTTCTTTGGTCGCGGCAGCGCGAAGCAGTCTGCTGGCGGCGCGGCTATCATCCACTTCCTGGGCGGTATCCACGAAATTTACTTCCCGTACGTGCTGATGAACCCACGTCTGATCCTGGCCGTTATCCTCGGCGGTATGACTGGTGTGTTCACCCTGAGCGTGCTGGGCGGCGGTCTGGTCTCCCCTGCTTCTCCAGGCTCTATCCTGGCGGTGCTGGCGATGACGCCGAAAGGCGCGTACTTCGCGAACATCGCGGCGATCTGTGCGGCGATGGCGGTCTCCTTCGTGGTCTCTTCTATCCTGCTGAAAACCAGCAAGGTGAAAGAAGACGACGATATCGAAGCGGCAACCCGTCGTATGCACGACATGAAAGCCGAATCCAAAGGTGCGACCCCACTGGCGGCTGGCGATGTTTCTAACGACCTGAGCCACGTGCGTAAAATCATCGTTGCCTGCGACGCCGGTATGGGTTCCAGCGCAATGGGTGCCGGCGTGCTGCGTAAGAAAGTGCAGGATGCGGGCCTGACCAACATCTCCGTAACCAACAGCGCGATTAACAACCTGCCGCCGGACGTTGACCTGGTCATCACGCACCGCGATCTGACCGAGCGCGCTATGCGTCAGGTACCGCAGGCACAGCACATCTCGCTGACCAACTTCCTGGACAGCGGCCTGTACACCAGCCTGACCGAACGTCTGGTTGCCGCGCAGCGCCACGAAGACAACGAAGTGAAAGTGCGCACCAGCCTGCAGGACAGCTTTGACGAGAGCAACGCTCACCTGTTTAAGCTGGGCGCGGAGAACATCTTCCTCGGCCGTACCGCGAGCACCAAAGAAGAGGCGATTCGCTTTGCCGGTGAACAGCTGGTGAAGGGCGGCTACGTTCAGCCAGAATACGTTGACGCGATGCTGGAACGTGAAAAACTGACGCCAACCTACCTGGGTGAATCCATCGCGGTTCCGCACGGTACGGTTGAAGCGAAAGACCGCGTGCTGAAAACCGGCGTGGTGTTCTGTCAGTATCCTGACGGCGTGCGCTTCGGTGAAGAAGAGGACGACATCGCCCGTCTGGTGATTGGTATCGCAGCTCGCAACAACGAGCATATTCAGGTGATTACCAGCCTGACCAACGCGCTGGATGATGAGTCCGTCATCGAGCGCCTGGCACAAACTGAAAGCGTTGAAGAAGTTCTGGCCCTGCTCAACAAATAGCAGCGCCTCTTCCCTCTCCCCTTCGGGGAGAGGGCTAGGGTGAGGGGGAAACGTTCCTCACCCCAGCCCTCTCGGGTAAAAACATTGATGAAGGTTAACACTATGAAAGCATTACATTTTGGCGCAGGTAATATCGGTCGTGGCTTTATCGGTAAACTGCTGGCAGACGCGGGCATTACCCTGACATTCGCCGATGTGAATCAGGTGGTTCTGGATGCCCTGAATGCCCGTCATAGCTATCAGGTTCATGTGGTGGGTGAAAACGAACAGGTTGAAACCGTCTCTGGCGTCAACGCGGTCAGCAGCATCGGCGACGACGTGATTGACCTGATCGCCAGCGTTGATCTGGTAACCACCGCCGTGGGTCCGGTGGTGCTTGAACGTATTGCTCCTGCGGTCGCGAAAGGCCTGACGAAGCGTAAAGCACAGGGCATTGAAACACCGCTGAACATCATCGCCTGTGAAAACATGGTGCGCGGCACCACGCAGCTGAAAGGTCACGTTATGGCGGCCGTGGCTGAGGAAGATAAAGCCTGGGTTGAAGCGCACGTCGGGTTTGTGGATTCCGCTGTTGACCGTATCGTTCCGCCGTCCGAATCCGCCACCAACGATCCGCTGGAAGTCACTGTTGAAACCTTCAGCGAGTGGATCGTCGATAAAACTCAGTTCAAGGGCGCGCTGCCGACCATTCCGGGTATGGAACTCACTGATAACCTGATGGCATTTGTCGAACGCAAACTCTTCACGCTGAACACCGGGCATGCTATAACCGCGTACCTCGGAAAGTTGGCCGGTCATCAGACCATTCGCGACGCGATCCTCGATGAGCAGATCCGCGCGGTGGTGAAAGGGGCAATGGAAGAGAGCGGCGCGGTGCTGATCAAACGCTACGGTTTTGATGCTGATAAACACGCAGCATACATCCAGAAAATCCTCGGTCGTTTTGAAAACCCGTATCTGAAAGATGACGTTGAGCGCGTGGGCCGTCAGCCGCTGCGTAAGCTGAGCGCGGGCGACCGCCTGATTAAGCCGCTGCTGGGCACGCTGGAATACGGTCTGCCGCACGCCAACCTGGTGAAAGGAATTGCTGCCGCGATGCACTACCGCAGCGAGCAGGACCCGCAGGCGATTGAGCTGGCTCAGCTGATTGATGACAAAGGCGCGCAGGCTGCGCTGGCGCAGATTTCCGGTCTGGACGCCAGCAGCGACGTGGTTGCGGAGGCGGTTAACGCATACAACGCAACCAAATGATTCAGAATCCGGCGCAGGTAAGCCTGCGCCCGAATAACAGATTGTCAGATATGCAGGCAATAATGGAACAAACCCAGGCCTTTGAAAATCGTGTGCTTGAGCGTCTGAATGCTGGCAAAACCGTACGAAGTTTCCTGATTGCCGCCGTCGAGCTGTTAACCGAGGCGGTGAACATTCTGGTGCTTCAGGTGTTTCGCAAAGACGACTACGCGGTAAAGTACGCTGTAGAACCGTTACTGGACGGAGACGGACCGCTGGGCGATCTGTCGGTGCGTCTGAAGCTGATTTATGGTCTTGGCGTGCTCAACCGCCAGGAGTATGAAGACGCTGAACTGTTAATGGCGCTGCGCGAAGAGCTCAATCATGACGGTAATGAGTACACTTTTACCGATGATGAGATCCTGGGGCCCTTCGGCGAGTTGCACTGCGTGGCCGCCCTGCCCCCTGCTCCTCATTTTGATAACAGCGACCCTGAGCTGTACGCTATGCAAAAGCTGCGTTATCAACAGGTTGTCCGTTCCACTATGGTCCTCTCCCTGACTGAGCTGATTTCTAAAATCAGCTTAAAAAAAGCGTTTCAGAAGTAAGCCCGTTCACATTGGTGTATCCTTCCCTGTAATTCCCCCGATTTAGAGTCAATTGTCATGAAAGAAGTCGAAAAGAACGAAATTAAACGCCTGAGCGACCGTCTGGATCTGATCCGTCACCAGATGGCTGGCCTGTCTCTGGTTGATTCCGCCGAGAAATATGCCGAACTGGAAAAAGAGTCCGTGAAGCTGGAAGCGGAGATTGAGCGCCTGCGCGAAGTGAAAGGCCAGAAGTTGAGCAAAGAAGCGCAGAAGCTGATGAACATGCCGCACCGCCGCGCGATCACCAAAAAAGAGCAGGCTGACATGGGCAAGCTGAAGAAAAGCGTCCGTGGTCTGGTGGTGGTGCACCCGATGACCGAGCTTGGCCGCGAAATGGGCCTCAAAGAGATGACGGGTTTTTGTAAGACCGCATTCTGATTTCATGCCGGGTGGCGCTGCGCTTACCCGGCCTGTTCTTTTCCCCTTCGCGTGAATTGGTCCAACCAATAGCGCAATCAATCCTCCCCCGGTTCACAATTCCATTATTTGCGCTCACAAAACCATTGCCACTCCATAACATCTGGTTAACCATTCATTGTCATTAACCCTACAACACAATATTGGCAGGACCACTCTTACACAGTTTGTGACGCAGAGTTGAGCGGAGACTCACCCGCAGCACAGGCTGTCTGGTCCCCAGGAGACCTGCATGAGCCTCTGGCAACAAAACTACGACCCGGCCGGCAATATCTGGCTGTCGAGCCTGATCGCATCGCTACCGATCCTGTTCTTCTTCTTTGCGCTGATTAAGCTCAAGCTGAAGGGCTACCTTGCCGCGACGTACACCGTCGCCATCGCCCTGCTGGTGGCGCTGTTCTTCTACAAGATGCCGGTCGACCGCGCGCTGGCCTCCGTTGTCTACGGTTTCTTCTACGGCCTGTGGCCGATTGCGTGGATCATCATCGCCGCGGTCTTTGTCTATAAAATCTCGGTAAAGACCGGGCAGTTCGACATCATTCGTTCGTCGATTCTCTCCATCACCCCGGACCAGCGTCTGCAGATGCTGATTGTCGGCTTCTCCTTCGGGGCGTTTCTGGAAGGCGCGGCAGGATTCGGCGCACCGGTGGCGATCACCGCCGCGCTGCTGGTCGGGTTGGGCTTTAACCCGCTGTACGCCGCTGGCCTGTGCCTGATTGTGAACACCGCACCGGTGGCGTTTGGCGCGATGGGGATTCCGATTTTGGTCGCGGGTCAGGTGACCGGTCTGGACAGCTTCGAGATTGGTCAGATGGTTGGCCGCCAGCTGCCGTTCCTGACCATTATCGTGCTGTTCTGGATCATGGCGATTATGGACGGCTGGCGCGGCGTGAAGGAGACCTGGCCTGCGGTGATGGTGGCGGGCGGTTCGTTCGCGATTGCCCAGTATCTCAGCTCAAACTTCCTTGGCCCGGAACTGCCGGACATCATCTCTTCCCTGGTGTCGCTGGTCTGTCTGACGCTGTTCCTGAAACGCTGGCAGCCGGTGCGTATCTTCCGCTTTGCCGACATGGGCGCATCACACGTAGATCAGACCCTCGCCCGCACCGGCTATACCGCAGGACAGATCGTCCGCGCCTGGTCGCCGTTCCTGTTCCTGACCGCTACCGTGACGCTGTGGAGCATACCGCCGTTTAAGGCGCTGTTCGCCCCGGGCGGCGCGCTGTACGACATGGTGATTAACATCTCCGTGCCGTTCCTCGACAAGATGGTTGCCCGTATGCCGCCGGTCGTGCACGCCGCCACCCCGTATGCGGCAGTGTTTAAGTTTGACTGGTTCTCCGCCACCGGTACGGCCATCCTGTTTGCGGCACTCCTTTCCGTGGTGTGGCTGCGCATGAAGCCTGCCGCCGCGGTACAGACTTTTGCGGCAACGATTAAAGAGCTGTTGCTGCCGATCTACTCCATCGGCATGGTGCTGGCGTTCGCGTTTATCTCGAACTACTCCGGCCTGTCGTCGACGCTGGCGTTAGCGCTGGCGCACACCGGCCACGCGTTCACCTTCTTCTCGCCGTTCCTCGGCTGGCTGGGGGTGTTCCTGACGGGTTCAGATACCTCGTCTAACGCCCTGTTTGCCGCCCTGCAGGCGACGGCTGCGCAGCAGATTGGCGTGTCGGACGTGCTGCTGGTCGCCGCGAACACCACCGGCGGCGTGACCGGCAAAATGATCTCCCCGCAGTCCATCGCCATTGCCTGTGCCGCGGTGGGACTGGTAGGCAAAGAGTCGGACCTGTTCCGCTTTACCGTTAAACACAGCCTGATATTCACCTGCATGGTGGGCGTGATCACCACCCTGCAGGCCTATGTCTTAACCTGGATGATCCCATGATAGTGATGCCCAGACGCCTGTCCGACGAGATTGCCTCTCGCGTGCGGGCGCTGATTGAAGAACAACAACTGGAAGCGGGCATGAAATTGCCCGCCGAGCGCCAGCTTGCCGCCCGGCTTGGCGTATCGCGTAACTCATTGCGCGAGGCGCTGGCGACGCTGGTCAGCGAAGGCGTACTGGTGAGCCGTCGCGGCGGCGGCACCTTTGTGCGCTGGCAGCATGATGACTGGTCCGAGCAAAACATCGTGCAGCCGCTGAAGACGCTGCTGGAAAACGACCCGGACTACAGCTTCGACATTCTTGAAGCGCGTCACGCTATCGAAACCAGTACCGCATGGCACGCAGCGATGCGGGCAACCGACGCCGACAAAGAGAAACTCATCGCCTGCTTTGAGGCCACGCAAAGCAGCGACCCGGACATCGCCTCCCAGGCGGACGTGCGTTTCCATCTGGCAATCGCCGAGGCGTCGCACAACGTGGTGCTGCTCCAGACCATGCGCGGGTTCTTCGACCTGCTGCAATCCTCCGTGAAGCAGAGCCGCCAGCGCATGTATCTGGTCCCACCGGTCTTTGCCCAACTGACCGAACAGCACGAGGCGGTGCTCAACGCCATTCTGGCCGGCGATGCCGAAGCCGCGCGCAAGGCGATGATGGCGCATCTCGGCTTCGTGCACACCACCATTAAACGATTTGATGAAGACCAGGCCCGACAGGCGCGTATTACCCGTCTGCCTGGCGAAAGTGATATTTCCAGGGAGAACAAAGCATGATTATTTCAGCAGCCAGTGACTACCGCGCCGCGGCGCAGCGCATTTTGCCGCCGTTCCTGTTCCACTACATCGACGGTGGGGCGTATGCCGAATACACCCTGCGCCGCAACGTGGAGGATCTGTCAGAAGTGGCCCTGCGCCAGCGCGTGCTGAAGAATATGTCTGACCTGAGCCTTGAGACGAAACTGTTCAACGAAACGCTTTCCATGCCGGTAGCGCTCGCACCTGTCGGCTTATGCGGCATGTATGCCCGCCGGGGCGAAGTGCAGGCCGCCGCCGCGGCAGATGCTAAAGGCATTCCGTTTACCCTCTCTACCGTCTCGGTCTGTCCGATTGAAGAGGTCGCCCCGACCCTCAAGCGCCCGATGTGGTTCCAGCTGTACGTCCTGCGCGATCGCGGCTTTATGCGTAACGCCCTGGAGCGCGCTAAAGCGGCGGGCTGCTCCACGCTGGTCTTTACCGTTGATATGCCGACCCCCGGCGCGCGCTACCGCGATGCGCACTCCGGCATGAGCGGCCCGAACGCTGCCCTGCGCCGCTACTGGCAGGCGGTAACGCATCCGCAGTGGGCGTGGGATGTGGGTCTGAACGGCCGACCGCACGATCTGGGGAACATCTCGGCCTACCTTGGCAAACCGACCGGGCTGGAGGATTACATCGGCTGGCTGGCGAACAACTTCGATCCGTCGATCTCCTGGAAAGACCTGGAGTGGATCCGCGAATTCTGGGACGGCCCGATGGTGATCAAAGGGATCCTCGACCCGGAAGATGCCCGCGATGCGGTACGCTTTGGTGCAGACGGGATTGTGGTCTCTAACCACGGCGGACGTCAGCTCGACGGCGTGCTCTCTTCCGCCCGCGCCCTGCCGGCCATTGCCGATGCGGTAAAAGGGGATATCGCGATACTGGCCGACAGCGGCATTCGCAACGGCCTGGACGTAGTGCGCATGATTGCGCTGGGTGCCGACAGCGTGCTGCTGGGACGCGCATATCTTTACGCCCTGGCGACGGCCGGTCAGGCAGGTGTGGCAAACCTGCTGAACCTGATCGAGAAAGAGATGAAGGTGGCGATGACCCTGACCGGCGCGAAGTCGATCAGTGAAATCAGCAAGGATTCGCTGGTTCAGGAGCTGAGTAAACTGCCGGCGGCGCTGGCTCCGCTGTCACATGGCGACGCGGCCTGATCCTCTCCCGTTACCCCACCTTTTCCATGCGTCCGATTTCCCCCTCGGGCGCTTTTTTTTGTCGAAAATAACACCTGCGTAACATTCTGGATAAGAAAATTTGACACATCCCTCCCGTTCGCAATTGTATAGACAAGCAAATACAAGAACACAAAAATAACATCACATCGGAGGGGAGCGTATGACCTATTCAGGTAAGGTGGATATTCAGCAGGTGATCGACGAGAGTCCTTTTTCAGGGTTTCACTGGCTTCTTATCGTGCTGGGCTTTCTGGTTCTGGCGATCGATGGTTTTGATACGGCAGCGATGGGCTACATCGCGCCTACGCTGTCGGCGGAGTGGGGAATACACAAACAGGATTTGGGGCCGGTGCTGAGTGCGGCGCTGCTGGGGCTGTCGCTGGGAGCCCTTATTGCAGGTCCGGTATCGGACCGGATGGGACGCAAGCGCGTGCTGGTCTTTTCGTGCCTGTTCTTCGGCCTGGCGAGCCTGGGGACGGCCTGGGCGCAAAGCCTGAATACCCTGACGCTGTGGCGCTTTCTGACGGGTCTCGGGCTCGGCGCCGCCATGCCAAACGCCATCACGCTGATCTCAGAGTTCGCCCCCCAGCGCTGCCGCGCCATGGCGATTAATACCATGTACTGCGGCTTCCCTCTGGGTGCAGCGGGCGGCGGGGCGATCTCTTCCTGGCTTATTCCCCACCACGGTTGGCGAAGCGTGCTGCTGACCGGCGCGATTGCGCCGCTGATTTTAACCGTGCTGCTGGCGCTGCTGCTGCCGGAATCGGTGAAGTTTCTGGTGCAGCGCGGGAAAGACGTCGCGCAGGTTCGCCGCATTGCCAGCCGGTTCAGCCGCAGCACGCTGGAGAGCGTTACGGGCTTTTTCCTGGCGGAAGAGAAAGCCGCGTCTAAAAAAGGAAGCGTGGGGCAGCTGTTTTCCATGCCCTGGCTACCCGGCACCCTGATGCTGTGGGTGACTTATTTTATGGGGCTGGTGATTTACTACGTCCTGCTTAGCTGGATGCCGACGCTGATGCAGGGCATGGGTTATGCCCTGGCGGAATCCGCCTGGCTCACCTCGCTGTTTACCTTTGGCGGCACCGCAGGCATTCTGCTCGCGGGCTGGATGATGGACCGCTGGGAAGCGCACAAGGTGGTCGCAGGTGGTTTTGTGCTGACGATGGGCCTGATTCTTTTGCTTGGCCTTGAGCATAACCATATCGCCCTGTTTGGCGGGCTGATTTTCCTGATGGGGATCGCGATGAACGGCGCGCAGTCGGGCATGCAAACCCTGGCCGCCACCTTTTACCCTACCGAGTGCCGCGCGACGGGCATCGCCTGGATGCAGGGCATCGGCCGCTTTGGCGGCGTGGCGGGAACCATGACCAGCGCCCAGCTTCTTTCCCTGCAGTGGCAGGCAGACAGTATTTTAATGATCCTCAGCGTGCCCGCCCTGCTAGCCGCGGCGGCAACCGTCTACAAAATGCTGTACAGCCGCTCGCAGGAACCCGGCGTCGCGTAGTTCCTCTCTTTTCTGCTATTCTGCCCCCGCAATTAAGGGGGCAGCATGCTTAACATCGTTTTATTCGAACCAGAAATTCCGCCGAACACCGGCAATATCATCCGCCTGTGCGCCAACACCGGTTTTCGTCTGCACATCATCGAGCCGATGGGCTTTACGTGGGACGACAAACGCCTGCGCCGCGCGGGGCTGGATTACCATGAATTTACCGCCGTGGTTCGCCATCACGATTACGCCGCGTTTCTGGAAGCAGAGAAGCCGCAGCGCATGTTCGCCCTTACCACCAAAGGCACGCCAGCGCACAGCGCCGTGAGCTATCAGGAGGGTGACTATCTGATGTTTGGCCCGGAAACCCGCGGTCTACCGGCCACGATCCTGGATGCCCTGCCCGCTGAGCAGAAAATCCGTATTCCGATGATGCCGGACAGCCGCAGCATGAATCTGTCGAACGCGGTGTCGGTGGTGGTGTATGAAGCCTGGCGCCAGCTGGGTTACCCGGGCGCCATTCTCAGAAGTTAAATGCCGTCACCATACTCGAAGGTATGGTGAATGCCGTTGAAGTGCTGATCCATATCCATCGACGGCTTATCGCTGTCTGGCTTACCAACGATGCGCGCCGGTACGCCAGCGGCGGTGGTGTGCGGCGGCACGGGCTGGAGCACAACCGACCCCGCGCCGATCTTCGCGCCGCGCCCGACTTCGATATTGCCGAGGATTTTAGCCCCCGCGCCAATCATCACCCCTTCACGAATTTTCGGGTGGCGATCGCCGCTGGTTTTCCCGGTACCGCCCAGGGTAACCGACTGCAGGATCGAGACGTCGTCTTCAATCACCGCCGTTTCCCCGACAACGATCCCGGTGGCGTGGTCGAGCATGATCCCGCGGCCAATCTTTGCCGCCGGGTGAATATCAACCTGAAACGTCACGGAAACCTGGTTTTGCAGGAAGATCGCCAGCGCGCGGCGGCCTTCATTCCACAGCCAGTGGCCAATGCGGTACGCCTGCAGCGCGTGGAAGCCTTTCAGGTAGAGAAGCGGCGTAGAATATTTATCCACCGCCGGATCGCGCGTGCGTACGGCCTGAATGTCGCAGGCGGCAGACGCAATCATTTCCGGGTCAGCGGCGTAAGCCTCTTCCACCACCTCACGAATCGCAATCGCGGGCATGATCGAGGAAGCCAGCTTATTGGCGAGCATATAGCTCAGGGCGCTGCCGAGGTTTTCGTGCTTGAGTAGCGTCGCGTGATAGAAACTGGCCAGCATAGGCTCACAGTCGGCCAAAGCGCGGGCTTCGGCTTTAATATTATTCCAGACGATATCCAGTTCTTCACACGGCATTGCTAACTCCAGACGATAGTTAATGACCAGCCAGTTCTGCGCTGGCTGGGTCATTCAGGTGACAACGGTTCCGACTAGTTACTGCTGCGCTCGTCCTTGCGCGCACGACCTAATAGGGTCAATGCTGCCTCGCGCGCATTTTTTCCGCAATACAATACCTGATAAATTTCCTCGGTTATTGGCATTTCGACACCAAACCGGTGCGCCAATTCGCGGACTTCTTTGGTATTGCGGTAGCCTTCCACCACCTGTCCAATCTTCTCCTGCGCGCTTTTTACATCGCTGCCCTGTCCGAGCATCATGCCAAAGCGGCGGTTACGAGACTGGTTATCGGTACAGGTCAGCACCAGATCCCCCAGACCCGCCATCCCCATAAAGGTGGCCGGATCGGCACCCAGCGCTTCGCCCAGACGGGACATCTCGGTTAAGCCGCGGGTAATCAACGCCGTACGCGCGTTGGCGCCAAATCCAATACCGTCAGACATCCCGGCCCCGATGGCAATCACGTTCTTCACCGCGCCACCCAACTGCACGCCGATAAAATCGGGGTTGCTGTAGACGCGGAAGCTCTTGCCGCAGTGCAGCAATTGCTGGAGATCGTCGGAGAAGGCCTGATCGGTGGATGCCAGCGAGATCGCCGTCGGCAGGCCCGCAGCCAGCTCTTTGGCAAAGGTCGGCCCGGAGATGACCGCCAGCGGGATCTCATCCCCCAGCGCTTCGCGGGCAACGTCCTGCAGCAGACGTCCGGTTTCCGCTTCCAGCCCTTTGGTCGCCCAGACGATACGCGCATCCGGGCGCATCAGCGGCTTGATTTGATTCAGCACGTCGCCAAAGACATGGCTTGGCACCACAATCAAAATGTTGCGGCTGGCCGCCAGCGCGGTTGCAAGATCGCTTTCCAGGTGCAGGGTGTCAGGGAACGGAACGTCCGGGAGAAACGCCACATTGCAACGGTCGCGCTGCAGCGTGGCGATATGTTTTGGATCGTGGCCCCACAGGACCACGTCGTGACCATTTCTTGCCAGCGTGATGGCAAGAGCGGTGCCGTATGAGCCGGCACCGATCACAGTCATTGACGCATTAACAGTGCTCATCAGGCATCCTGATGTTGTTCGGCACCTTCGCCAGCCTGCTGCTGCAGATAGTTCATGAACAGCGCATCAAAGTTCACTGGCGCAAGGTTCAGTTGCGGGAATGTACCGCGAGAAACCAGGCTGGTGATGCATTCACGGGCATACGGGAACAGGATGTTCGGGCAGTATGCACCCAGGCAATGCGCCATCTGGTTGCCTTCGATGCCGCCGATGGAGAAGATACCGCCCTGCTGTACTTCGCACAGGAATGCAGTTTCTTCGCCCAGAGAGGCGGTCACGGTCACACGCAGTACGACTTCATACACGTCATCCGCCAGCTGGGTGGATGCGGTATCCAGATCAAGTTTAACCTCTGGCTGCCAGTCTTTCTGGAAAACGTGCGGCGCATTTGGCGCTTCGAAAGAGACATCCTTGGTGTAGATACGCTGGATCTGGAAAGTCATTTCGGTGTTGTTTTGTTCTGACATGGAAATACCCTTTTTAATTGTCCTAAAGTCTCTTAGCTCAGCAGCGGATCGAGTCCACCACGGGCGTCGAGCGCAT
The DNA here is from genome assembly GCF_014930595.1 of Enterobacter cloacae complex sp. P42RS. Classification (NCBI taxonomy): domain Bacteria; kingdom Pseudomonadati; phylum Pseudomonadota; class Gammaproteobacteria; order Enterobacterales; family Enterobacteriaceae; genus Enterobacter; species Enterobacter cloacae complex sp. P42RS. Next base: position 44,084 of record NZ_JADBRK010000013.1, on the reverse strand, counting down.
ACAAGTCATCACAGCCGCCAATGTGCTGCGCATCAATAAAAATCTGCGGAACCGTCGTACGACCACTACGTTGGATCATCTCTTCGCGTTTGATCGCGTCACCGTCGATCGGCAGTTCCTGGAACGTGACGCCTTTGCTGCTCAGCAGCGCTTTCGCACGGTGGCAGAACGGGCACGTCGCTTTGGTGTAGATCTCAATATTGGCCATGACTGAACTCCTTATTTACCGCGTACCAAAGGAAGATTTTCCCCGCTCCAGCCGGAAATCCCTTCTTTCAGTACCGTTACGTTTTCGAAGCCCGCTTTGTAAAGCGCGCTGGCAGATTCCTGCGCCTGCATACCGGTCGCATCCACAACGATAATGGGCTGGGCTTTGTGTTTCTCAAGCTCACCAACGTTGTTGGCTTTGATTTCAGCTGGCAACAGGTTGATTGCGCCGGCAATGTGACCTTTACGGAAATCGTCACGCTGACGCAGATCGACAACGACGGCATCTTCTTTGTTAATCAGACGCGTCGCTTCACCACGGGTGATAACCTTAATCTTAGACGTCAGGCTCTTAAATGTGGTGAACAGCACAGCAGCCAGCAGGCCAATCCACGCGATGCTCAGTACCGGATGGCGGCTAACGAATTGCATAATTTCTTGCATGGAGGGTAACTACTCCCGACTAAGTGATAAAAAAACCAGGACAGGAGTATACCTGTGCGTTCTGGCAAATACAGCCAGCGACCATAACCTAATCCATTTTCTGCGGCATGCCACCTAAAAAAATGCCTCAAAATGGTCCGGTCAGCATCTTGCCCCCGCGTTTTCTTTGATCTTCTGCGGCTATTTGATCGATTCAGCTGTAGTAAAATTACGCAAATTTTGACTCTTGAGCATGAGGTTGTTGCAATGTCGGTTTCTAAAAAACCTATGGTACTGGTGATTCTGGATGGCTATGGCTACCGTGAAGATAGCCAGGATAACGCTATTTTCAACGCAAAAACCCCGGTCATGGATGCACTGTGGGCAAAACGTCCGCATACCCTGATTGACGCATCCGGTCTGGAAGTGGGCCTGCCTGATCGCCAGATGGGCAACTCCGAAGTTGGCCACGTTAACCTCGGCGCGGGTCGTATCGTGTATCAGGATCTGACCCGTCTGGACGTCGAAATCAAAGAACGCACCTTCTTCGCTAACCCGGTTCTCTGCGGTGCGGTTGATAAAGCCGTTGCGGCAGGTAAAGCGGTACACATCATGGGTCTGCTCTCCGCAGGCGGCGTGCACAGCCACGAAGATCACATCATGGCGATGGTTGAACTGGCCGCTGAACGCGGTGCGGAAAAAATCTACCTGCACGCCTTCCTGGACGGTCGCGACACGCCACCGCGCAGCGCAGAAGGGTCCCTGAAAGCTTTCGAAGACAAATTCGCTGCGCTGGGCAAAGGCCGCGTGGCCTCCATCATTGGCCGTTACTACGCTATGGACCGCGACAACCGCTGGGATCGCGTTGAACAGGCCTATGACCTGATGACTCTGGCAAAAGGGGAATTCCTGTTCCCGACTGCGGTTGAAGCGCTGGAAGCCGCTTACGCGCGTGATGAAAACGATGAATTCGTAAAAGCGTCCGTGATTCGCGCCGAAGGCCAGGCCGATGCCGCAATGGAAGATGGCGACGCGCTGATCTTCATGAACTTCCGCGCTGACCGCGCGCGCGAAATCACCCGTGCGTTCGTCAACAGCGACTTCGACGGTTTTGCCCGTAAGAAAGTGGTGAACATTGACTTCATCCAGCTGACCGAATACGCAGCAGATATCAACGCGCCTTGCGCTTACCCACCAGCCTCGCTGGCTAACACCTTCGGTGAGTGGATGGCGAAGAACGACAAAACGCAGCTGCGTATTTCCGAAACGGAAAAATACGCGCACGTGACCTTCTTCTTTAACGGCGGCGTTGAAGAGCCGTTCAAAGGCGAAGAGCGCATTCTGATCAACTCGCCGAAAGTCGCGACTTACGATCTGCAGCCAGAGATGAGCTCTGCGGAATTGACTGAAAAACTGGTCGCGGCCATCGAAAGCGGCAAGTACGACACCATCATCTGTAACTACCCGAACGGCGACATGGTCGGCCATACCGGCGTGATGGAAGCGGCCGTGAAGGCGGTTGAAGCGCTGGACCACTGCGTTGAGCAGGTTGCGAAAGCGGTTGAGTCCGTTGGCGGCCAGCTGCTGATCACCGCTGACCACGGTAACGCCGAGCAGATGCGCGACCCGGCAACCGGTCAGGCGCATACGGCCCATACCAACCTGCCTGTTCCGCTGATTTATGTGGGTGATAAATCAGTGAAAGCAGTAGAAGGCGGCAAGCTTTCCGACATCGCGCCAACCATGTTGTCGCTGATGGGTATGCCGATCCCTGAAGAGATGACTGGTAAGCCGCTGTTCATCGTGGAATAATCGCTCCCCATGAGGGGAAAGGCGATTTTTTCAATCACATGGGTCGTGAAGCCGCTTAGGCTATCAGTCAGACCTCTGCTTTGCGCCAGCGCACTCAGCGCTGGCGTATTGCTGTGCGCCGCATCCGCACACGCGGATGACCGCGACCAGCTGAAATCCATTCAGGCCGATATCGCCGCCAAAGAGCGTGCGGTACGCCAGCAGCAACAGCAGCGCGCCACCCTGCTCGCCCAGCTTAAGCAGCAGGAAGAGGCCATCTCCGCTGCCGCACGTAAACTCCGTGAAACGCAAAACACCCTCACCCAGTTGAACAAACAGATCGACGAGATGAATGCGTCGATTGCCAAACTGGAGCGCCAGCGTGATGCGCAGGAGCGCAACCTCGCAGCACAGCTGGATGCCGCATTCCGCCAGGGTGAGCATACCGGACTCCAGCTGATCCTCAGCGGTGAAGAGAGCCAGCGCGGCCAGCGTCTGCAGGCCTATTTCGGCTATCTGAACCAGGCGCGTCAGGAGACCATTGCACAGCTGAAGCAGACGCGTGAAGAGGTTTCCACCCAAAAAGCGGAGCTGGAAGAGAAGCAGAGCCAGCAGCAGACGTTGCTCTACGAACAAAAAGCGCAGCAGGCGAAACTTGAGCAGGCCCGTAACGAACGCAAGAAAACGCTGTCGGGTCTTGAGTCCTCCATTCAGGCAGGACAGAGCCAGCTGAGCGAAATGCGCGCCAACGAATCAAAACTGCGTAACAGCATTGCCCGTGCGGAAGCCGCAGCGAAGGCGCGCGCCGAAAAAGAGGCCCGCGAGGCGCAGGCGGTTCGCGACAAGCAGCAGGAAGCCTCCCGCAAAGGGACCACCTACAAGCCAAGCGAAAGCGAACGCTCCCTGATGTCGCGTACCGGCGGTCTGGGTTCCCCGCGCGGTCAGGCCTACTGGCCCGTTCGCGGCACTATTCTGCATCGCTATGGCGAACAGCTGCAGGGTGAGCTACGTTGGAAAGGGATCGTTATCGGTGCGTCTGAAGGTAGCGAAGTGAAAGCTATCGCCGATGGCCGCGTGATCCTGGCCGACTGGCTGCAGGGTTACGGGCTGGTGGTGGTGGTCGAGCATGGTAAAGGCGACATGAGTCTTTACGGCTACAACCAGAGCGCGCTGGTCAGCGTCGGCACCCAGGTGCGCGCCGGCCAACCCATCGCCCTTGTGGGCAGCAGTGGCGGTCAGGGCCGCCCGTCACTCTATTTCGAAATTCGTCGTCAGGGTCAGGCGGTCAATCCACAGCCGTGGTTGGGAAGATAAGTTTTGCTTCAATTTCGTCGAATGGTTCTCTCCGTCGTCAGCGCACTGGCGCTGGCTGCACCGGTATATGCAGGTAAACTCGCCATCGTGATTGATGACTTCGGTTATCGACCACACTATGAAAATCAGGTGCTGGCGATGCCATCAGCCATCTCCGTCGCCGTCCTGCCGAATGCGCCTCACGCGCATGAAATGGCGACCAAAGCGCACAATAGCGGCCACCAGGTCCTCATCCATCTTCCGATGGCACCGCTCAGCAAGCAGCCGCTGGAAAAAGACACCCTGCGCCCGGATATGAGCAGCGATGAGATCGAACGCATCATCCGCGACGCCTACAACAAGGTGCCGTATGCCGTGGGTCTGAACAACCATATGGGTAGCGCGATGACCTCCAGCCTGTACGGTATGCTGAAAGTGATGCAGGCGCTGGAGCGTTACAATCTCTATTTCCTCGACAGCATGACCATTGGCAACAGCCAGGCGATGCGTGCCGCTCAGGGTACGGGGGTGAAGGTCATCAAGCGCAAAGTCTTCCTGGACGACTCCCAGAACGAAGCGGATATCCGCGTGCAGTTCAACCGCGCGGTAGCGCTTGCGCGCCGTAACGGTTCGGCGATTGCCATCGGGCACCCGCATCCGTCTACCGTTCGCGTTTTGCAGCAAATGCTGCCGACCTTACCCGCCGATATCACGCTGGTACGCCCGAGCGATCTGCTCAATGAACCGCAGGTTGACACGTCTCGTCCGGAAAGCGCTCAACCTCCGGCAACGCAGCCGCGTAATCCGTTCCGCGGCGTGAAGAACTGCGCGCTGAAAAAGCCGCTCGAGCCGGTGCATGCAACCCGCTTCTTTGCGGTCATCAGCGAAAGCGTAGGCCAGAGTACGCTGGTGCAGTACTTCCAGCACCAGTGGCAGGGATGGGGTAAAAAAGTCTCAGCGAACCAATCCCAGTGACAGGCGATTAAGGTAGAAAGATGCCACAGCGACACAAAATTCTGCTCCTCGATACCGGTAAAGAGTGGGGAGGAGGCACCAACAGCATGCTCGAGCTTCTGAAGCGGATTAACCGCGAGAAGTTCGATATTACCTGTTGTTTTTACAGTGATTACAGCCGGGCCGAAGGACAAACCATCGGCCAGGTGTTGAACGGCATTGGCATCCCGTTAATTGTCATTCCGCAGCAAAAGCAGCCCGGATGGGCGAAGGTTGCGAAAGAGCTGGGCCGCAGCCTGCTGTTTTTCTCGCGCAGCGCCCGCAAGGCATTTACCCGACATATTGATACGCTCTGGCGCATCCGGCCCAACGTCAGCAAGATCGAGACGATTTTCAGGGAAGGCGGTTTCGATACGCTGTACATGAACAATCAGCCGGGCTCTAACGAAGAGGGTTATCTGGCGGGCGCGAACCTGCATGCGCGGATAATTCAGCATTGCCGGATTGAACCGGTGCTGACCCCACCGCTGGTGAAGCTGGTCAACGCACATGCCACAAAAATCATTGCGGTTTCGCACGGCGTTGAACGCGTGCTTCTTCAGCATGGCGTCCGGCCAGAGCTGTGTACCACGGTCAACAACGCCATCGACATCCACCAGACTTTGCCCGACCGACGCGCCATGCGCCAGCGTCTGAACATCGATGACGACACCTTTGTGTTCGGTAGCATTGGGTCGCTTATCCCTCGCAAGTCCAACCACCATACTCTGGAGGCGCTGGCCCAGTTCAGCCAGAAGCACCCGCAGGCAAAATGGAAGATGGTGCTGGTCGGTGAAGGGGCTGAACGCGGCGCGCTGACGGCGCAGGCTGACGCGCTGGGGATTGCTGAGCACATCATTTTTACCGGTTTCCAGAACACGCCTTTTGACTATCTCGCCACCTTTGACGCGTTTATTCTGGCTTCGAAGAGCGAAGGTTTGCCCCGCGTCGTGCTGGAGGCAATGCTGCTGAATATCCCGGTGATTGGCTCAAAGGTAACCGGCACGGCAGAATTGATCGACCATGAGTCGACCGGGCTGCTGTTCCCGTGGAGCGATGTGTCGCAACTTGCTCAACATCTGGATAATATCTGGCAGGATCCTGCTCTGCGCGCCCGGCTCGCCGCAGCCGCGCACCAGAATGTCTGCAACGTGTATGCCATTGAAAGCTATGTTAACGGTGTCGAGGCCGTTCTTGGCGCGCAATAACCAAACGAGAAGAACATGTTTAAATTCCTGAATGCTCGCTACCGCCACATTACCGGGCGTCATAACATTCCGTACGCTTCCCTTCCGGTCACGCGCGATCTCGTTGCGGTTGATTCCATCGTGATCCCTTGTACGGGCGCGGATTTCGTCGAAGAGGCGTTATTATCAGCGACCTTTGCAGAGCGTTACGCCACCGACGTCAGCGAGATTGTTATCGTCAGCGATCAGCCTGAATCCGCTTTCGGCGAGCTGCCGCCAAAAACCCGCGTTGTGACCCTCACGCTGCCAAAACGTGAAGAGGGGTACCGCTATAAGCAGATCTACCTCAGCCGTCTGGTGAAGCTTAACGCTCCGCTTCAGGCGCGCGGAGAAGGCGTATTGATGATCGACTCCGATCTCAACCTGCTCAAGATGCCCCAGATCAACATGGCGGATATGCACATCTACTCCAGCTTCCGTCAGGGCAAAATGATTGCCAAGCTGGACGGCGCACCCGCGGAAAAAGTGCCGGCATATTACAAAGAAACGGTGCGCCCGTATCTGGTCGATCACGTTAACGGCGCGTTTCTTGCCGCAACCAAAAAGACCTGGCGTCGCATTTGCCCGCTGTGGCTGACGCTGTTCCAGGATACCTGGGAGCTGATGGACGACACGCAGCCGCCGACCGATCAGTTGCCGCTCGCTGCGCTGCTGGACATGCTGGATGTTAAAACGGTTAACCTGGGCGACTGGATGAACTGGCCGGTATCCAAGAAGATCGGCGGTCAGGAAGCCGTTGTGCCGAAAGAGGTGATTGGCGCGCACGGGGGGTTCCCGCTTTCCGAATGGCAGAAGTATCTGGAATCGCCGGATAACAAATTGCTGTTCAAAGGGCAGGATTATACCCGCAAGGTGCGCTACCTGACGGACGAAGAGAAAAAGAATCAGTAAAAAAGGGGCCTGAGGCCCCTTTTTGTTTACTTATCCCAGCTCAGGATCACTTTCCCTGACTGGCCGGAACGCATCGCGTCGAAGCCCTGCTGGAACTCATCGATGGAGAAACGGTGAGTGATAATCGGGGACAGATCCAGGCCGGACTGGATCAGCGCAGCCATCTTGTACCAGGTTTCGAACATCTCGCGGCCATAGATGCCTTTGATGAACAGCCCTTTGAAGATGACTTTGTTCCAGTCGATGGACATATCTGACGGCGGAATGCCCAGCATCGCGATACGGCCACCGTGGTTCATGGTGTCCAGCATGGTGCGGAACGCCGGCGGCGCGCCGGACATCTCCAGACCTACGTCAAAGCCTTCGGTCATACCCAACTCTTCCATCACGTCGGTCAGGCTCTCTTTCGAGACATCCACCGCGCGGGTGACGCCCATTTTGCGCGCCAGCGACAGGCGGTATTCATTCACGTCGGTGATCACCACGTTGCGCGCACCCACGTGCTTCGCCACGGCTGCCGCCATAATGCCGATTGGGCCGGCGCCGGAAACCAGCACGTCTTCACCGACCAGGTCGAAGGAGAGCGCAGTGTGTACCGCGTTGCCGAACGGGTCGAAGATAGAGGCCAAATCGTCAGAGATATTGTCCGGGATTTTGAAGGCGTTAAACGCCGGGATCACCAGGTATTCCGCGAAGCAGCCCGGACGGTTTACGCCCACGCCGACGGTGTTGCGGCACAGGTGCGTACGGCCACCGCGACAGTTACGGCAGTGACCGCAGGTAATATGGCCTTCACCAGAGACGCGATCGCCAATGCTAAAGCCTTTGACTTCCTGGCCGATGCCGACCACTTCACCAACATATTCGTGACCGACAACCATTGGGACAGGAATGGTTTTTTGCGACCACTGATCCCAGTTATAGATGTGAACGTCAGTACCGCAGATGGCGGTTTTACGAATTTTGATCAGCAGATCGTTATGACCGACTTCCGGCTCCGGCACGTCGGTCATCCAAATCCCTTCTTCCGCTTTCAGTTTGGATAACGCTTTCATCACACGTCCTCAGGCAATTACGCCCAGCTGTTTGCCGATGCGGGTAAAGGCTTCCACCGCACGCTCAATTTGTTCAGGCGAATGCGCCGCAGACATCTGGGTGCGGATACGCGCCTGACCTTTTGGCACCACCGGGAAGAAGAACCCGGTGACGTAAATCCCTTCTTTCTGCAGCTCACGGGCAAACTGCTGCGCCACAACTGCGTCGCCCAGCATCACAGGAATGATCGCGTGGTCAGCGCCGGCCAGGGTGAACCCTGCGGCGCTCATTTTTTCGCGGAACAGACGGGCGTTTGCCCACAGTCGGTCGCGCAGCTCGGCGCCGGACTCCACCATCTCCAGCACTTTGATGGAGGCGGCCACAATGGCCGGTGCCAGGGAGTTGGAGAACAGGTACGGGCGGGAGCGCTGACGCAGCCACTCAACCACCTCTTTACGCGCAGCGGTATAACCGCCGGACGCGCCGCCGAGCGCTTTGCCCAGGGTACCGGTGATGATGTCCACGCGGCCCATCACGTCACAGTATTCATGGGAGCCGCGGCCGTTTTCACCGACAAAACCGACCGCGTGGGAGTCATCGACCATCACCAGCGCGTCGTATTTATCCGCCAGGTCGCACACGCCCTTCAGGTTGGCGATCACGCCGTCCATGGAGAATACCCCGTCGGTCGCGATCAGCACGTGGCGGGCACCCGCTTCGCGTGCCTCTTTGAGCCGCGCTTCCAGCTCAACCATGTCGTTGTTGGCGTAGCGGAAACGCTTCGCTTTACACAGGCGAACACCGTCGATGATGGAGGCGTGGTTCAGGGCGTCGGAGATAATCGCATCTTCTGCGCCGAGCAGGGTTTCAAACAGACCGCCGTTTGCGTCGAAGCAGGAGGAGTACAGAATCGCGTCTTCCATGCCGAGGAAGTTTGCCAGCTTTTGCTCAAGCTGCTTGTGGCTATCCTGGGTGCCGCAGATGAAGCGCACGGAGGCCATGCCGAAGCCGTGGGTGTCCATGCCGTTTTTCGCGGCGGCAATCAGCTCAGGGTGATTCGCAAGACCTAAGTAGTTGTTCGCGCAAAAGTTGATCACATGGCTGCCGTCGGCAACGGTGATATCCGCCTGCTGGGCAGACGTGATAATACGCTCTTCTTTGAACAACCCTTCCGCACGTGCGGTGTCGAGGTCGCTGTTTAACTGTTTGTAAAAATCACCACGCATTGCAATTCTCCAGACTCGGCAAATTTTGGCACATATTACCCAAACCTATAGTTCATGACGAGATGACGCCGTATCTCTTCTCGTTTTTGCAGCATAAATCACGTGTACCCCTGCTGCATATCGGTGAATGGCTGAAGACCGGGCATTGTGATGATATGATATGAATATTAGCGTCCGGGATTGTCCCCGGGCTCAACACTTCAAAGGTTACAGTTATGATCATCGTTACCGGCGGCGCGGGCTTTATCGGCAGCAACATTATCAAGGCCCTCAATGATAAGGGCATCACCGACATTCTGGTGGTGGACAACCTGAAAGACGGCACCAAGTTCGTTAACCTGGTGGATCTGAACATCGCTGACTACATGGATAAAGAAGACTTCCTTATCCAGATTATGGCGGGTGAAGAGTTCGGCGAGATCGAAGCCATCTTCCACGAAGGTGCGTGCTCTTCCACCACCGAGTGGGACGGCAAGTACATGATGGATAACAACTATCAGTACTCTAAAGAGATCCTGCACTACTGCCTGGAGCGTGAAATTCCGTTCCTGTATGCCTCTTCCGCGGCAACCTACGGCGGGCGCACCTCGGACTTCATTGAATCCCGCGAATACGAGCAGCCGCTGAACGTCTACGGCTACTCCAAGTTCCTGTTTGACGAGTACGTGCGTCAGATCCTGCCGGAAGCGAACTCGCAGATTGTCGGCTTCCGCTACTTCAACGTTTACGGGCCGCGCGAAGGCCACAAAGGCAGCATGGCGAGCGTGGCGTTCCACCTGAACACCCAGCTGAATAACGGTGAAAGTCCAAAACTGTTCGAAGGCAGCGACGGCTTCAAGCGTGACTTCGTCTACGTAGGCGACGTGGCGGCCGTTAACCTGTGGTTCCTGGAAAACGGCGTCTCCGGCATTTTCAACCTGGGCACGGGCCGCGCGGAATCCTTCCAGGCGGTGGCAGACGCGACGCTGGCATATCATAAGAAAGGCAGCATCGAGTACATTCCGTTCCCGGACAAGCTGAAGGGCCGTTACCAGGCGTTCACGCAGGCCGACCTGACCAACCTGCGCGCAGCGGGTTATGACAAGCCGTTCAAGACCGTTGCCGAAGGCGTAACGGAATATATGGCCTGGCTGAACCGCGACGCATAAGCATGAAGATTCTGGTGATCGGCCCGTCATGGGTGGGCGACATGATGATGTCGCAAAGTCTCTATCGCACGCTCAAGGCGCGTTATCCCCAGGCGATAATCGACGTGATGGCACCCGCATGGTGCCGTCCGCTGTTGTCGCGTATGCCGGAAGTGAACGAGGCGATCCCGATGCCGCTCGGCCACGGGGCGCTGGAAATCGGCGAGCGCCGCAAGCTCGGCCATAGCCTGCGTGAGAAGCGCTACGATCGCGCGTACGTGCTGCCTAACTCCTTCAAATCCGCCCTTGTGCCCTTCTTTGCGGGCATCCCGCACCGTACCGGCTGGCGCGGCGAAATGCGCTACGGCCTGCTGAACGATGCCCGGGTGCTGGATAAAGAAGCCTGGCCGCTGATGGTGGAGCGCTACGTGGCGCTGGCCTACGACAAAGGCGTCATGCGCAGCGCGAAAGACCTGCCGCAGCCGCTGCTGTGGCCGCAGCTTCAGGTGAACGAGGGGGAGAAATCCCACACCTGCAACGCGTTTGGCCTTTCGTCCGAACGCCCAATGATTGGCTTCTGCCCCGGCGCAGAATTTGGCCCGGCAAAACGCTGGCCGCACTACCACTACGCCGAACTGGCGAAACAGCTGATCGACGAAGGCTACCAGATTGTGCTGTTTGGCTCGGCGAAGGATCACGAGGCGGGCAACGAAATTCTCGCCACACTCAGTAATGAACAGCAGGCCTGGTGCCGTAACCTGGCTGGAGAAACGCAGCTTGAGCAGGCCGTTATCCTGATTGCCGCCTGTAAGGCCGTGGTCAGCAATGACTCTGGCCTGATGCACGTCGCCGCCGCGCTGGACCGTCCGCTGGTCGCGCTGTATGGCCCAAGCAGCCCGGACTTCACGCCGCCGCTGTCGCACAAAGCGCGCGTAATCCGTTTGATCACCGGCTACCACAAGGTACGCAAAGGCGATGCCGCTGAAGGTTACCATCAGAGCCTGATCGACATTACCCCAGAGCGCGTTCTCGAAGAGCTCAACGAACTGCTGTTGAGCGAAGAAGGATAACGGATGCGGGTATTGATCGTTAAAACCTCCTCAATGGGCGATGTGCTGCATACGCTACCGTCGCTGACGGACGCCATGCGGGCCATTCCCGGCATCCGTTTTGACTGGGTGGTAGAAGAAGGCTTCGCGCAGATCCCCACCTGGCATGAAGCGGTTGACCGCGTGATCCCGGTCGCGATTCGCCGCTGGCGCAAAGCGTGGTTCTCCGCGCCGATTAAAGCCGAGCGTAAAGCCTTCCGTGAAACGGTGCAGGCGCAGCGTTACGACGCGATTATCGACGCGCAGGGGCTGGTGAAAAGCGCGGCGCTGGTCACGCGTCTGGCGCACGGCGTAAAGCACGGCATGGACTGGCACACCGCCCGCGAACCGCTGGCGAGTCTGTTCTATAACCGCCGCCACCACATCGCAAAGCAGCAGCACGCCGTAGAACGCACCCGCGAGCTGTTTGCGAAAAGCCTCGGCTATGCGAAACCGGAAGCGCAGGGCGACTACGCCATTGCGCAGCACTTTTTGCGCAATACAGATCCCTGTGCTCAGCCTTATCTTGTCTTTCTGCATGCCACAACGCGCGACGATAAGCACTGGCCGGAAACGCACTGGCGAAGGCTGATTGAACTAATGCAACCCTCCGGTATCCATATTAAACTCCCGTGGGGCGCTGAGCATGAGCGGCAGCGTGCGGCGCGTCTGGCAGCAGGCTTTTCCCACGTCGAGGTGTTACCCAAACTCACGCTGGCGCAGGTTGCCGCAGAGCTGGCAGGCGCTAACGCCGTTGTTTCCGTGGATACGGGTTTAAGCCATTTAACCGCGGCGCTGGATCGCCCAAATATCACCCTTTTTGGCCCGACCGATCCCGGCCTGATCGGGGGCTATGGCAAAAACCAGCATCAGATGGTCAGCCCGACTCAGCAAACGAAGGATATCAGCGCAGATGCGATTTTTTCATTTTTACAGGGCAGCCGTTGGCTTTCCAACAGGGATATTTAACCCATGAGTTACGTATTTCTGCTGATTTTACTCTTTCCGGTGAAGCTTATCCGCAAGCTGTTGCGCAAAGAGACAGGGAAAAACCTGGTCATTCAGACAGCCAAAATCGGTGATTTTGTTAATGCAACGCCTCTTCTGGCCTGGCTGCAAAAAAGCGACGTGCTCATCAGCCGCAGCGTGGGTGCGCTGGCGAAGCATGACGAGACGGTCGAAGAGATTTATTTTATTGAGCAGCATAAGCGTAACCTGTGGCGTAAGCTCTGTTTCGCCTGCAGGATCATGAACCGCTATGACAACGTCTACCTTCTGCAGCCTAACAGCGTGAACCTCTTTTTCGCCTCCGTTTGTAACGCCAAAAATAAGCAATTCTTAAGCACTTACACGCGCAGGTGGTATCACGGGATTTTCTATTCAACGGCCGATGGTACGGTTGACCACGGTAGAAAAACGTTAACAGTCACTAACTATCTTAAGCTGGCCGACCGTGCTCTGACCTGGCAAGACTCTCCAAAGCACGCCACAAAGCCACTGTTTAAACCCGCGACTTATCCGGCGATCCTTGATAAACCCGGCGCGGTCCGCATTGGCATCAGTATCGCCGCCGGGAATAAAGCCAAAACCGTTCCGCCTGTCATCTGGAAGCAAATTGCCGATCGTCTCGCCGACCTGCCCTGCGAGTTTTATGTCTTTGGCGCCCCGAATGAACAGTCCTGGATGGATGACATCACCCGCGCTTACGGTGAACTGCCCAACTTTATTAATCTGATTGGCAAGATCTCGCTTGAAGAGCTTCCGTGGGCAATTTCTAAAATGGATTGTTATATCGCCTCCGACTCGGGGAATGTCTACATCGCCGATGCGGTTGGCGTGCCGGTCGTCTTACTGTTCGGTCCGTGCTGTCACTACGAGCAGCGCCCGCTTGGCAACGTGTTGCTGATTGGCAACGATGACAATATTTGTTCGTATGTTTTTGAAACTCGTTATTATTTCTCGCAAGGCCGGGAAGAACTCTTCGCGGTAACAGATGAATCGCTGGACGAACTCAAACATTTCATTTGCGGGCTACAAACAGCAAAATCTGCCTTTGATGCTCAGGGAAACTAATTAATATGGCTTTTCTCAGCATCATTATTGCCGCACATAATGCCGAAAACACGCTTCACGCCACGCTGGAAAGTCTGCAAAACGCGGTTGAGAATGCAGGCGATGATGTAGAAGTTATTATCATTAATGACAGTTCCAACGATTCCACACAGGATATTATTGAGGCGTGGTTGCCAAAGCTTCCGCATGCGCAATGCCAATACGTTGAGTACCGTAACGTAGGGCATGTTCGAAACAGCGCAGTCTCGCTGGCGTCAGGCGATTACATCACGATGCTTGATAGCGACGATCTGTTAAAGCCGGGTAGCATCCGGGATGCCGTCGCCTTCCTGAAAGCAAAGCGCCCTGATATGTTGCTGACGCGCCTGCTGGAAATACGCGATATGCGGAAAATCACCTCCGCCTGGCAGGGATTCACGCCCGTCTCATTATCGCAAAATGATGCAATAAAGCGTTTCCTGCAGCACAAAGATTTTCAGGCGCATCTCATCGGGCAATTCGTACACCGCAGGCTATACGCAACCAACCCTATCCCTTCTATGGTCTGCTATGAAGATTTCGCGGTATTTCCCGGCATGCTGATGCAATCGCGTAAAATCTTCTTTCAGCGTCAGGGACACTATTTTTACATCAAACGCAGCGACAGTTTGTCGAGCCGTCTTGACGCCAGTAAAATCGCTACGCTGATTGAATGTACACTACAGATGGAAAATACATTCCCGCAATCATTTAAGCATCTTATTAATTGCCACTGGTTTGATATTTACAGCAATCACCGACAATATCTGACCGACCTGCAGCTCAAACTGGTTAAGGCGCGGGTAAATGCACTTTATTCTTTCTCTTTTTTCTTCTCCAGAGATGTACGTTTCAGCTACAAAAAAAGGGTCATTGAGGCATTATGGAAAAAGTAAAACTGCGGCTCTATCAGCTGACGCTGATTTTGAGCCTCATTTCGTTTGCACTGGCGCTGCTGAGCTCAGGTAAACAACGCGAATTTTTCTATATTGCGGTTTATGCCAGCATTATCGGCTTAGCTTGCGAATATAAAAAAATCACCCTGCGCCCCTTTTCAATCGCGCTCCCCATATTGCTGATTGGGCTACTCAATCTTGTCTGGTATATGGTGTACGAATATCATAGCGAAGGTTTAAACGCTTACAGCGATTATCTGGGTGCCAGTAAGAAACTGATATTAGCGAGCATTCTCGTTTTCTATCTTGACCGGTTTAAAACTTACGTCGATAAAAGCGCTTTCCAGAAGCACTTCCTGTACGCGGCAAGTACAGGGTTTGTCCTCGCCACGGGATATGGCTTATGGCAGGCGACGCAGGGTATGGCACGTATAGAGATGGCCATCAATCGCGCCACCGTGTCTGCCTATGTTTACTCCGTACTGTCACTGGCGCTGGTATACAGCCTTTATCTTCAAAAAAACAGAAAACTGTATATAGTCGCGGGTCTTACCATCTTAATATCTTACTTCGTTATTCTTTTAACGGGGACGCGTGCTGCAATGGGATTATATTTGCTCCTTGCGATTGTACTCACGCTCTACCACTTCAGAAGAATTCATCTGAAATCAACGCTGATTTTTTTATGTATTGTGGCAGGTGTAGTTGTCGTTAGTTACAAACCATTAATTTCGCCCAAGATTATGCAAGTACAGGCTGAGCTTGAGAAATATGAAAGCGGAGTAGACGGCACCTCACTTGGCTCTCGTTTTACCATGTGGAATGTAGGTATTCAAAACGGGCTTGCACATCCACTAGGGCAATCATTAGAAGAAAGGTATTTCTGGACGCAACATTATATTAATGATGGACATCCTAATCTAATCACTGCACTTGGCTATTTAAAAATACACCTACACAATGAATTTATCGAAAAATACTCTCTGCAAGGGCTTCCGGGTCTGGCGATATTACTCTTTTTCTTCGTTTCGATGATCGCTTACGCGCTTAAAAACCGAAATGGCCTACTGCTGACAACAATGCTTCTTTTATTACTCTATGGCCTGACAGACGTCATTTTATTGAGCTCAGAAGCCCTAATATTCTTTGTTACTCTGTTTGCATTGAGTACTCCTTTATCGCAAACCAGACAACATCAATAAGAGATAATGCCCGCCAGCCGGGCATTATTTTTTCTTGTATTGATAAAACTCCGCCAGCGTCATCCCCACCGTCTTATCGGATAGCCAGCTAAAAAGCGCTTCTAAATCCTGATATAACCCTTCAATCGCCGCCTCACCTTTAAAGGTCGGACTTCCGCCGGGCATAAATTCTGACGAATGAAGCATAAACTCCACATAGTCATTTCCCTGCGACAGGCATTGCTGCGCGACCTGAATCATCTGCGACGCATTGCCACCGGTCGGTCGTAGCCAGTTCACGGAAGGCGAGCGATATTTACCGCGAAGCCGATCGTATCCCTGTTTGATCGTGTTCAACCAGGCCGGATGTTTATACTGAATGCTCATCGGCACTTCGAGTAAGGGGCTATTTCCCGCCCGGGAAATAGTATCTAAATCCATAAAATAGGCGTGGTCGGGGAAATGCTGATAATCCGTTCCACCATTGCCCTGCGGAGCACCTTTCGCATTGCGCCAGTTCACGCGTGGCGTCACGGAGCAATCAACCTGGTAGCCCAGTTCAACGAGCAATTTTGCATAGCGGCTATCAAATGCCCAACGCCCGGCGCGGTGGCTCAGCATTTTGGTCTGGAATGTCTCTTCCAGCAGACGGGTCATGAACAGCACTTTCTCACGCATCACCTCGTCTGAAAATTCAATCAGATACGGTTGCCAGCGCCAGTCATCTCCCGTGAGATCGTGCTCAGGTGGGCTATTCCATGCGTGAAGGTGCATTCCCACCTCCCCCTGACCGCGAGCGATCGCGTCCCTGGCGAATTCAATGAAAACGGGCTCGATTGCCATCTCATAGTTTGTCAGCCATACGGGCTTAAAACCAAAACGCTCACAGAGGGCCTGGAACCGGGCCAGATAGCGCGCATTTTCCGTTTTAATGACGCGGTGATTCTGCCAGAGATTATCGCCCTCAGTATCGATCGTGATGATAAACGCTGGTTTTTTCATAATGAGTCCGCATGACAGGGAAGTTAGCGCTATGTTACGCACTCTCCAAAGCCTGAGTAAACCCTTCCTGGGAAATTCCTGAGATTATGGAGAAAGAGTGCAAGTCGCTACCAGGTCTATTAGAATTGCCAACAGTACAACGCCGATAAGATGATGATGAATAACTTACCTGACACGCCTGATTTGCGCATTCTACTGATCAAACTCCGCCATCATGGCGATATGTTATTGACCACCCCCGTCATTGATTCATTACGTCAAAAATGGCCACAAGCGCAAATTGACGTGCTGTTGTATGAAGAAACGCGCGATATGCTCGCCGCGCACCCGACGATTGGCACTATTTATGGAATCGATCGTAAATGGAAGCAGCTGGGCACGCTAAAGCACCTTCAAAAGGAGTGGCAGTTACTCTGCGCGTTACGAAAGCAACATTATCATCTGGTGATAAATCTTGCCGATCAGTGGCGTAGCGCTATCGTCACCCGTTTCACTGGTGCGCCGGTTCGCCTCGGATTCGCCTTTAACAAACGCAACAATCCATTCTGGCGTTTCTGTCATAGCGATTTAGTCTCTGTTGCAAATCACAAATCCCTGCACACTGTCGAACAAAATCTCTCCATTCTGTCACCATTACAGGTCGCGCCTGAGCCAGCTGTTACCATGGCCTACAGCGCAGAAGACTGGCACCACGCCCGCCAGCAGCTGGTGCAAAAAGGAGTGGGCGATAACTACATCGTCATTCAGCCGACATCACGCTGGTTCTTCAAATGCTGGGATGAAAGCAAAATGGCGCAAACCATCACCGCGCTGCAGCAGGATGGGCATACCGTTGTACTCACGGCCGGGCCGGATAAAAAAGAGCTGGCGATGATAGATCGCATACTCGCCGCCTCACCGAAAACGGGGGTCGTCTCGCTGGCGGGACAGCTAACGTTGCGCCAGCTGGCCTCACTCATCGATCACGCGTGTCTTTTTATTGGCGTTGACTCCGTTCCGATGCATATGGCCGCCGCGCTGCAGACGCCCTGCGTGGCGCTGTTTGGCCCTTCCAAACTGACGTTTTGGTCTCCATGGCAAGTCAACGGTGAAGTCATCTGGGCTGGCGACTACGGTCCCCTTCCCGATCCCGACGCTATTGATACCAAAACGAAAGAACGCTATCTCGACGCCATTCCTGTTGATGCTGTCGTCTCCGCTGCAAGGAGATATTTGTCATGAAACACCATCGTCTGGCGATTGTTCGCCAAAAGTATCGCCCTGATGGCGGAGCGGAGCGCTTCGTTTCACGTGCGCTCACCGCGCTGAGCAAACAGAATCTTGAACTCAACGTCATTACGCGTGAATGGCAGGGTGAGAGACAGGACGACTGGCATATCCATATTTGCGACCCGCGCAAATGGGGCCGAATTAGCCGCGAACGCGGGTTTGCCCATGCTGCCCGCGCGCTGTGGCAGCAACAGCAGTTTGATATTGTGCAAAGCCACGAGCGGATTCCGGGCTGTGATATCTACCGCGCTGGCGATGGCGTTCATCGCCGCTGGCTGCTACAGCGTGCGCGCATCCTGCCCGCCTGGCGCGCGAAAATGCTAATGGTCGACCGCTATCACCGCTACGTGATGCACGCCGAGCGTGAAATGTACCAGGCGCCAGAGCTGAAAGCGGTTATCTGTAATGCGGAGATGATCAAACGCGAAATCGTTGAAGACTTTGATATTGACGCAAAAAAGATACATGTGATTTATAATTCAATTGATTCCAGCCGCTTCGTTCCGGCCCAGGAAGCACAGCGTGCCGCGTTGCGTCAGCAATTTGGTTTGCCAGCCGATGCCGTGGTGTTCTGTTTTGTAGGATCGGGTTTTGAACGAAAAGGATTGGCCAGCGCCATACGCGCTATCGCAGGAACTTCAGCCTGGCTGATTGTGGTTGGACAGGATAAAGCAGAACATCGTTATCGTGACCTCGCCCGTTCATTGGGCTGCGAAGGGCAAATCCGTTTCCTGGGGATGCAGAAAGAAACGCTGCCTTTTTATCAGCTATCCGATGGTTTACTGTTGCCAACGCTGTATGATCCCTTTCCAAACGTCATTCTTGAAGCGATGGCCTGCGGCTTGCCCGTCATTACTTCAGAGAGTTGCGGAGGCGCTGAATTTATTCAGCAAGGCCAGAACGGATTTTATTGTGACGCCCTGGATATCAACACATTGAAGGAGGCAATTGCAGCCACTCCTTCTCTGGGAAAAAATAACACGATGGGGCAAGCGGCACGTGAACGGGTAAAAGACGCCACCCCCGAAAAACTGTCAAGTCAGCTTATTTCGCTTTATCAAAAATTACTGGATTAAAAATGCGCATCCTAATGATTATTGATGGTTTACCCGGTGGGGGAGCTGAAAAAACAGTTCTTACACTTTCCAGCGGATTAACGGAAATGGGGCATCAGGTCTCCCTTTTCTCTCTGCGGAAAGTGTGTGATTACGCCATCCCGGAAGGCATTGATTATCAGGTGGTCCAGGATACCTGCAAAAAACCGTGGCGCAAGCTGACGGAGATCCCACGCCGAGCCCGCCTGCTGGATCAGGCAATTGAGCGGGCTGAGCGCAGCGGAAAATTTGACGTTGTGTTCTCTCATCTGCACAAAACTGACCGCATTGTGGCGCACTGCCGCGCGCTGGAGCGTGAAAAAGTCTGGTTCTGCGTGCATGGCATGTTCTCTTTCTCCTATCTTCGCCATCGCAGCGGGCTGTCGCGCTGGTTTAAGCATCTTAAAATTCGTCATACCTATGAAAACCGAAACGTTGTCGCCGTCTCAGGCGCCGTGCTGAAAGACCTTTCCGAGACCCTGGCTCTGAAACTCCGGCGTAAAGCGGTTATCCACAATCCTTTTGATATCCCTGAAATTCAGCGTCTGGCGGATGCCCCCTTCGAGATGCAAGGGAAGGATTACATCATCCATGTCGGCCGCTTCCATGAACACAAACGCCACGACCGTCTTTTACGCGCGTTCGCACAGAGCCAGCTCGACACTACGCTTGTCATGATGGGCAATGGTTCCGAAGCCAAAATTCAAAAGCTCAAACAGCTTGCCCGCGACCTGGGTATTGAAGACAAGACGGTTTTCCGTCCCTTCGACTCCAATCCCTACCCCTGGATTAAAGGGGCACGCCTCTTAGTGTTAAGTTCTGACTGCGAAGGTTTTGGTAATGTGCTGGTGGAATCCATTATCTGCCAGACGCCACCGGTCAGTACCAATTGTCCGGGTGGCCCCGCAGAAATCCTCACCGGCGCCTTAGCGCGCGGGCTGGCAGAGCTAAATGACGCGTCACTGGCAAAAACCCTGGTCGATATTTATACCGCCCCGCCGGTCGTTGGCGATGCAACGATTGCGTCGTTCGGTATCAATGCCATTTGCCAGCAGTACATTGCTTTGGTCGACAATCAAAAATAATCAGGTTTCTTATGCAAAATTCAGCGCCATTGTTAAGCGTGGTGGTTGCCGTTTATAACGGCGAAGCTTTTCTGGATCAGTTCTTTACCTGCCTTGTGAATCAACACATCGACAGCATGGAAGTCATTATTGTCAATGATGGCTCGACTGACCGCTCGATGCAGATCGTCGAAAGCTGGCGTGAAAAACTGCCGCAGATGCAGGTGATTGAACAGCAAAACCAGGGCGTTTCCATTGCGCGGAATACCGGCCTGGCCGTTGCAACGGGTCAGTATCTCTCTTTCCCGGATATTGATGACGTCTTCAAACCTGGCATGTACCAGCGTCTGCTGGATATGGCCGTCACGCAGGATCTGGATGTCGCCACCTGCAACGGCAACTACGTCTGGGAAAATGATAAGAAACCGTCTCGACCTATCTTCCCCGAGGATAAACTCGCCTCAACGGATGTTATGACGGGCCCGGCATGGTTAAAGATGGCGCTGGATTCACGTAAGTTCCTGCACGTGACCTGGCTTAATATCTATCGCCACGATTTTATTCGTAAACACAGTTTCCATTTCGAACCCGGGCTGCGCCATCAGGATATCCCGTGGACCACCGAGGTGCTGCTTGCCGCAGAGCGCGTTCAGTACACCAGTGAACGCTTTTATGACTACTACATTCACTCTGCCTCGGTATCGCATACGCCGGATAATGACGACACGCTGATCCGCTCCGCGCGCCACTACATGAAAATCCTGCAGATGCTTGATGCCATTAACCAGCGTTACCCGGATAAAGTGAAAAATATCCCCGCCTGCCACTGGCAAATCGCCAAAGAGGGGCTGGGGATCATTCATACCTTCGACAACATGAAGGATGAGACAAAGAAAACAATGATTATCAAAGAGTTCTTCGACACCGGGATCTGGAAGCTTATCTGGAAAAGTGCCAAAAGCCCGCGTTTGCGCTGGCGCCTGGGCCGACGCTACTTCCGTTTAAAACGGTATCTGGCATAAGAGATAGCTTTACCTGGCTTAAATGCTTAGAATTTGCCCGCCGAAACTAAAAAGACGGATAATCGCTTGGAATTGTTGTATACCGCCCTGCTCTATATCATTCAGCCACTGGTGTGGCTGAGACTGTTGCTTCGTAGCCGTAAAGCGCCTGCGTATCGTAAACGCTGGGCTGAACGCTATGGCTTTTGCCGCAATAAAGTCGCCCCGGACGGTATTTTGCTGCATTCCGTTTCTGTCGGTGAAACGCTGGCGGCGATCCCGCTGGTTCGCGCTCTGCGCCACCGCTACCCGTCTCTGCCGATTACCGTCACCACCATGACGCCAACCGGCTCAGAGCGCGCGTTATCCGCGTTTGGCAAAGACGTTCATCACGTCTACCTCCCTTACGATCTGCCCTGCGCTATGAATCGTTTCCTGAACACCGTTCGCCCGAAGCTGGTGATCGTGATGGAAACCGAGCTGTGGCCGAACATGATTTCCGCTCTGCACGCCCGTAAAATTCCGCTGGTGATTGCCAACGCGCGCCTGTCAGAGCGCTCGGCGAAAGGCTACGGCAAGCTGGGCAAATTTATGCGCCGCCTGTTGAGCAAAATCACGCTGATTGCCGCGCAGAACGAAGAAGACGCGGCGCGCTTTATCTCCCTGGGCCTGAAGCGCAACCAGCTTGCCGTGACCGGCAGCCTGAAATTCGATATTTCCGTTACCCCTGAACTGGCCGCCCGCGCCATCACGCTGCGCCGCCAGTGGGCTCCGCGTCGCCAGGTCTGGATAGCGACCAGTACTCATGAGGGCGAAGAGGCGATTATCCTGCAGGCGCACCGTAAGCTGCTGGAAACCTTCCCGGACCTACTGCTGATTCTGGTGCCTCGTCACCCCGAACGTTTTAAAGATGCCCGCGAAATGGTGCAGAAAGGCGGCTTCAGCTTCACCCTGCGCAGCAGCGGAGAGATCCCTTCCGGCAGCACTCAGGTGGTGATTGGCGATACGATGGGCGAACTGATGCTGCTCTACGGCATTGCTGACCTCGCCTTTGTTGGCGGCAGCCTTGTCGAGCGCGGCGGTCATAACCCGCTGGAACCCGCAGCGCACGCCATTCCGGTGCTGATGGGCCCACACACGTTTAACTTCAAAGATATCTGCGCTAAATTGCAGCAGGCCGATGGTTTAATTACCGTGACAGATGCGGACTCGGTGGTCAAAGAGGTTTCAACCCTTCTGACGGACGAAGATTACCGCCTGTGGTACGGTCGCCACGCCGTCGAAGTGCTGCACCAGAACCAGGGCGCACTCACCCGTCTGCTGCAGCTTCTGCAACCTTATCTGCCTCAGCGGAGCCACTAATGTCTACGCGTCTGTCGGTCGTCATGATCGCCAAAAACGCCGCCGATCTGCTTCCGGACTGCCTGGCCTCCGTCGCCTGGGCTGACGAAATTGTTATCCTCGACTCCGGAAGCACGGACAACACGGTGGACATCGCCCGGACCGCGGGTGCAAAAGTCTTTACCGATACCGACTGGCAGGGCTACGGCATTCAGCGCCAGCGAGCGCAGGGTCACGCCACGGGCGATTATGTGCTGATGATCGACACCGACGAGCGCGTCACCCCGGAACTCCAGCAGGCCATTCAGGCGGTGCTTTCCTCACCCCTGCCTGGCGCCGTATACAGCATCGCGCGTCGCAACTACTTCCTTGGCCGCTTCATGCGCCACAGCGGCTGGTATCCGGATCGCGTAATGCGCCTCTACGAGCGCGGGCGCTTTCAGTACAACGACAATCTTGTCCATGAGTCACTGGCCTGCGACGGCGCCCAGGTCATCCCCCTGACGGGTGATTTGCTGCATCTGACCTGCCGTGATTTCGCCAGCTTCCAGCAAAAGCAGCTCAACTATGCCACCGCATGGGCGCAGGAACGCCATCAGCGCGGCAAGAAGGCCTCGTTGACAGGAATCTTCACCCACACGCTGGGCGCGTTTCTGAAAACGCTGCTGCTGCGCGGCGGCGTGCTGGATGGTAAGCAGGGCTGGTTACTGGCGGTAGTGAATGCCCAGTATACTTTCAACAAATACACCGAGCTGTGGGCGCTCTGCCGCGGCTACTCAGAGAAAACGTGAGCCATGAGCACAAAAGCGATTTATCCGGGTACCTTCGATCCGATCACTAACGGTCATCTTGACATCATTACCCGTGCAGCGTGCATGTTCGACAAGGTGATCCTGGCGATTGCCGCCAGCCCCAGCAAAAAGCCGATGTTTGATCTCAACGAGCGCGTGCAACTTGCCACCGACGCCATTTCGCACCTGCCGAATGTTGAAGTTGTCGGGTTCAGCGATCTGATGGCGAACTTCGCCCGCGCCCAGCAGGCCAATATTCTGATTCGTGGCCTGCGCGCGGTGGCAGACTTCGAGTATGAGATGCAGCTGGCGCACATGAACCGCCACCTGATGCCGGAGCTGGAAAGCGTATTCCTGATGCCGTCAAAAGAGTGGTCGTTTATCTCGTCCACGCTGGTAAAAGAGGTGGCGCGCCATCACGGGGACGTTACCCATTTCCTGCCGGATAACGTCCACCTGGCACTGATGGAAAAGCTAAAGTAGTTCTATTTCTGACACTGGCGGCAGTAGAACGTGGCGCGTTGGGCGTGCTTCGTGGCAATAATCGGCGTCCCGCATGCCCTGCATGGCTCGCCCTTACGGCCATACACCTGCAGCTCCTGGGCAAAATAGCCTGGTTTACCGTCGCTTTGCAGAAAATCCTTCAGGGTGGTCCCGCCTTGCTCAATCGAGCGCAGCAGCACTGCTTTAATGACCCGAACCAGCAGCTCACACTCCTGCGCGGACAGCGACGAGGCCAGCCGATCGGGATGGATCCCGGCCGCGAACAGCGATTCACTGGCGTAAATATTCCCCACGCCGACCACCAGCTTGTTATCCATCAGCCAGGGCTTGATCGGGGTCTTTTTCTTCGCGCACTTCTCTTTCAGGTAGTCCGCATTAAACGCGTCTGAAAGCGGCTCAGGGCCCAGATGCGCCAGCACGTTGTGTCCTTCCAGCTCCTTCGTCCACAGCCACGCGCCAAAGCGCCGCGGATCGGTGTAGCGGAGCACTTTGCCGTTGCTCATTACCAGGTCAACGTGATCGTGTTTTTCCGCAGGCAATTCTTCGGTCAGGATGCGCAGGCTCCCGGACATCCCAAGATGGATAATGATCCAGCCGTCAGGCAGCTCCAGCAACAGGTATTTCGCGCGGCGCTGCACGCTAAGGACGGGTTTGTCGCTTAACGCGTGGATCTCATCGGACACCGGCCAGCGCAGTCGTCCATTGCGAACGACGGCATGAAGAATAGTCGCGCCGACCAGATGGGGCTCAATGCCGCGACGGCTGGTCTCTACCTCAGGTAATTCAGGCATGGTTCCTCCGTTGAGATGCAGAATGCAAAAAACCCCGCAGTTGCGGGGTTTTTCAATACAAGGAGGCTAAAATTATTTGATTTTAGCTTCTTTGTACAGTACGTGCTGGCGTACAACTGGATCGAATTTTTTCAGTTCCAGTTTTTCCGGCTTAGTACGTTTGTTCTTCGTGGTGGTGTAGAAGTGACCTGTACCAGCAGAAGAAACCAGCTTGATTTTCTCGCGAATACCTTTAGCCATGATTTATTTCCTCTTTAAGTACTTAGTACTTTTCGCCACGGGCACGCAGTTCAGACAGAACTGTATCGATGCCTTTCTTATCGATTACACGCATACCTTTAGCAGATACACGCAGGGTGACAAAACGCTTCTCGCTCTCAACCCAGAAACGGTGAGAGTGCAGGTTCGGCAGGAAACGGCGTTTAGTCGCGTTCAGTGCGTGGGAACGGTTGTTACCGGTCACCGGACGCTTGCCAGTAACTTGGCAGACTCGGGACATGTCTATTCTCCAAAAATCAAATTAGCTCGAGCTTCGTATGGGGTATCGGCGCCTCGTCAGGCTTTACAGCCCGGTCATCGCGTAGTTCTAAGTGAACTCTCGATTGCCAGGCCCAAATGCCAAACCCGAGATTCTCAAAGGTGGCGTAGTATACGCTGACTCGGCGGTGTGCTCAAGTCCCGAACAGACAAAGATCCCGATGGATCGCGAGAAATAGCCTAAATCCAGCCATGTTCTGCAAAAGAAATGTACTCTCCGCGGCCAATTATCAGATGGTCCAGAACACGAATGTCCATGAATTGACAGCATTTGATAATGCGTTCGGTGATTTCTTTGTCAGCTCTGCTCGGTTCTGCACAGCCAGAGGGGTGATTATGCGCGAGGATCACCCCCGCTGCATTCACTTTTATCGCTTCACGCACAATTTCACGCGGATGTACCTCAACGTGGCTCAGTGTACCCGAAAACAGGCGGCTGTGCTTCAGTACCCGGTTCCTGTTGTCGAGAAAGATCACCATAAAGATCTCCCGCTCCAGACCAGATAGCTGGCTTTGCAAAAATTCGCGGGTCATGTCAGGGGTAAGGATCGGATCTTGCTCCTCCATCTGTACGTTATAAAATCGCCGGGCAAGTTCAGCAATACCCCGTAACTGGGCATACTTCGCGACGCCAATGCCTTCTACGTGCGTAAACGCCTCCAGTTCGGCTGTCAGCAAACCATGTAGTGAACCAAAATGGTCTATCAGATTTTTCGCCAGCGTAAATACCGTTTTTCCCTTCGTACCTGTACGTAAAAAGAGCGCCAGCAGTTCCTCGTCTTTTAATAACGCGATGCCATGACGCAGCATTTTTTCGCGCGGTAGCAGCAGTTCAGTCTCTTCCATGCCCGGCCTCCTTCTGTTTGCCATTATGCTGCCACAGGCAAATCCGGGGCTCGATGCTGAGGTTTCGTTCTTGCGTAGCGCCTCGCAAAGTGCATAAAGGACTTCATCACCCCCTATTTGGGATTGTGGTAAAATGCCCGCTCTCTGGTGAAACCCAACAGGAAAGAATCATGATGAGCCTGGCCGGTAAAAAAATCGTTCTTGGCGTGAGCGGCGGCATTGCTGCCTATAAAGCGCCGGAGCTGGTGCGTCGTCTGCGCGAGCGCGGGGCGGACGTGCGGGTCGCGATAACCGAAGGCGGTAAAGCCTTTATCACCCCTCTGAGCCTGCAGGCGGTTTCAGGATACCCGGTATCTGACAGCCTGCTCGATCCGGCCGCCGAAGCCGCGATGGGGCATATTGAGCTTGGGAAATGGGCCGATCTGGTGATTCTTGCCCCTGCCACGGCAGATTTAATTGCCCGCGTGGCGGCCGGTATGGCGAACGATCTGGTTTCGACCATTTGCCTCGCGACGCCTGCCCCCGTCGCCGTTGTGCCCGCCATGAACCAGCAGATGTACCGCAATGCCGCCACCCAGCATAATCTGGAGACGCTGGCTTCGCGCGGCCTGCTTGTCTGGGGCCCGGACAGCGGCAGCCAGGCCTGCGGCGACGTTGGCCCGGGGCGTATGCTCGACCCGCTGACGATTGTGGATATGGCCGCCGCCCATTTTTCACCTGTCAACGACCTGCAACATCTCAACATCATGATTACCGCGGGCCCGACGCGCGAGCCGCTGGACCCGGTGCGTTACATCACCAACCACAGCTCCGGTAAAATGGGCTTTGCGATTGCTGCCGCAGCGGCAAAACGCGGTGCTAACGTCACGCTGGTCAGCGGCCCGGTCTCGTTACCTACGCCACCTTTTGTACAGCGTATTAATGTTACCACCGCGCTGGAGATGGAAGCCGCCGTGCAGGCTCATGCGCAACGCCAGCAGATTTTTATCGGCTGTGCGGCCGTGGCAGACTATCGCGCCGAGACTATCGCCGAGTCTAAAATCAAAAAGCAAGGCGATGAATTAACACTGAAAATGGTGAAAAACCCGGACATTGTTGCCGGTGTCGCCGCATTAAAAAGCCATCGTCCTTACGTTGTTGGATTTGCCGCAGAAACGAATAATGTGGAAGAATATGCCCGGCAAAAACGTACCCGCAAAAACCTCGATTTAATTTGCGCGAACGACGTATCGCTGGCCACGCAAGGATTTAATAGCGACAGCAACGCACTGCACCTTTTCTGGCAGGATGGAGATAAAATCTTACCGCTTGAGCGCAAGGAACTCCTGGGCCAACAATTACTGGACGAGATCGTTACCCGTTATGATGAAAAAAATCGACGTTAAGATTCTGGACCCGCGTGTTGGCGAGCAATTCCCGCTGCCAACCTATGCCACCTCCGGCTCTGCCGGACTTGACCTGCGCGCCTGTCTCGATGACGCCGTAGAACTGGCTCCCGGTGCCACTACCCTGATCCCGACTGGCCTGGCGATCCACATTGCAGACCCGTCTCTGGCGGCAGTGATCCTGCCGCGCTCGGGTCTGGGCCATAAGCACGGCGTAGTGCTGGGTAACCTGGTCGGCCTGATCGACTCCGACTACCAGGGTCAGCTGATGGTGTCCGTCTGGAACCGTGGTCAGGACAGCTTCACCATTGAACCTGGCGAGCGTATCGCGCAGATGGTTTTTGTACCGGTGGTACAGGCAGAATTTAACCTGGTGGCAGATTTTGATGCCACCGACCGTGGCGAAGGCGGCTTCGGCCATTCCGGGCGCAAATAACCGCCCGACACACGTATCTCGCAGCGCCATAACGCAATAACAAACCGCAAACGTCAGTTTGCGGTCGCTGTGTGGATGCCAGCCTGGCAAGTGCTTATTTTCAGGGGTATTTTGTAACATGGCAGAAAAACAAACCGCGAAAAGGAATCGTCGCGAAGAAATACTTCAATCTCTGGCTCTGATGCTTGAATCCAGCGATGGCAGTCAACGCATCACCACCGCCAAACTGGCCGCCTCTGTGGGCGTGTCTGAGGCGGCGCTGTATCGTCATTTCCCCAGCAAAACAAAAATGTTCGACAGCCTGATCGAGTTTATTGAAGACAGTCTGATCACGCGCATTAACCTGATTCTGAAAGATGAAAAAGATACCACCGCGCGTCTTCGTCTGATTGTGCTGTTAATTCTGGGCTTTGGGGAGCGCAATCCGGGTTTAACCCGTATCCTGACCGGCCACGCGCTGATGTTTGAGCAGGACAGGCTGCAGGGCCGCATCAATCAGCTTTTTGAGCGTATTGAAGCGCAGCTGCGCCAGGTGCTGCGCGAGAAGAAAATGCGTGAAGGCGAAGGATACAATACGGATGAGACATTGCTGGCAAGCCAGATACTGGCGTTTTGTGAAGGCATGCTCTCCCGCTTTGTGCGCAGCGAATTCAAATACCGACCAACGGACGATTTTGACGCCCGCTGGCCGTTAGTGGCAGCGCAGCTGCAGTAGCACCGCAGGCCCGGTAAGCGTAGCGCCGCCGGGCAATTTAATTACACGCCAAACTCTTCGCGATACGCCCGCACCGCCGCCAGGTGATCCGCCATCTCTGGCTTCTCTTCCAGATACGCAATCAGGTCTTTCAGAGTGATGATAGAGGTCACTTTGCAGCTGTAATCACGCTCTACTTCCTGGATAGCAGAGATATCGCCGCGACCACGCTCCTGACGATCAAGAGAAATCAGCACGCCAGCCAGCGTCGCACCGTTGGCCTGGATAATCTCCATAGATTCACGGATCGCGGTGCCTGCGGTAATTACGTCGTCGACCAGCATCACGCGGCCCTGCAGCGCGCTGCCCACAAGATTGCCGCCTTCACCGTGGGTTTTGGCCTCTTTGCGGTTAAAGCAGTACGGCACATCACGGTCATGGTGCTCCGCCAGCGCCACCGCCGTGGTAGTTGCAATCGGAATGCCCTTGTACGCAGGGCCAAACAGCAGGTCGAAATCAATCCCGGAATCCACCAGCGCTTCGGCATAGAAGCGGCCTAACAGTGCCAGATCGCGCCCGGTATTAAACAGCCCGGCGTTGAAGAAATACGGGCTCTTACGCCCGGATTTCAGCGTAAATTCGCCAAACTTAAGTACCTGTTTATTAATCGCAAACTCAATAAACTGGCGCTGATACGATTTCATGGATTCGCTCCTTTGGTTTTTTCTGTCTTACAGGCAAAAAAAAGGCGACTCATTGGTCGCCTTTAAAATCAATTGTCTAACGCCGCTTTTTGCGTCGTTACAATGGATTCGATTCCCCCTCGGGCCAACGCCAGCAGGGAGAGAAGTTCTTCATGGGTGAACGGCTCACCTTCCGCCGTCCCCTGCACCTCAATGATGCGACCATCTTCGGTCATCACCACGTTCATGTCGGTCTCGGCGGCAGAATCTTCAACATATTCCAGATCGCAAAGCGCTTCACCGTTAACGATCCCCACGGAAACCGCCGCGACCATCCCTTTCATAGGGTTGGTTTTCAGCTTACCGGCTGCAACCAGCTTGTTCAGGGCATCGGCCAGCGCCACACAGGCACCGGTAATGGACGCGGTACGCGTGCCGCCATCTGCCTGAATCACGTCGCAGTCCAGGGTAATAGTGAATTCACCGAGGATTTTCAGGTCAACGGCGGCGCGCAGCGCACGTGCGATCAGGCGCTGGATTTCCATGGTACGTCCACCCTGCTTACCCTTTGCCGCTTCACGGGCGTTACGGGTATGGGTCGCGCGCGGCAGCATGCCGTACTCGGCGGTGATCCAGCCCTGGCCCTGACCTTTCAGAAAGCGCGGAACACCTTCTTCGATGGACGCGGTGCAAAGCACTTTGGTGTCACCAAACTCAACCAGCACGGAGCCTTCAGCGTGTTTTGTATAGTTACGGGTCAGGGTGACGGGACGCACCTGATTGGCGCTACGACCTGATGGACGCATGATGGATTCTCCGGCTTGAAACGAATGTGGCTGCGCATTATACGGATAAAGGACGCTTATTCCTATCCTGAGAAGCCCCCGAAAGCTATAATCCCCCCATCTCTCCTTTAAAAACGGGAATGTCTATGATCCGCAGTATGACCGCCTACGCCCGGCGTGAAATCAAGGGTAGCTGGGGTAGCGCTACCTGGGAAATGCGTTCGGTAAACCAGCGCTATCTGGAAACATATTTCCGTATGCCGGAACAGTTCCGCAGCCTTGAACCTGTAGTGCGCGAGCGTATCCGTACGCGTCTGACCCGCGGGAAAGTGGAATGCAACCTGCGCTTTGAGCCCGATGCCAGCGCGCAGGGCGAGCTGATCCTCAACGAAAAACTGGCGAAACAGCTAGTGAATGCGGCGAACTGGGTCAAAATGCAGAGCGATGAAGGCGAAATCAACCCGGTTGATATTCTGCGCTGGCCTGGCGTCATGGCCGCCGGCGAGCAGGATCTGGACGCGATTGCCGCAGAAATTCTGGCAGCCCTCGACGGCACGCTGGATGACTTTATCGTTGCCCGCGAAACTGAAGGTCAGGCGCTAAAAGCGATGATTGAGCAGCGCCTTGAAGGCGTCAGCGCTGAAGTAGCCAAAGTCCGCACCCACATGCCGGAAGTGCTGCAATGGCAGCGCGAGCGTCTGGTCGCCAAGCTGGAAGAAGCGGAAGTTCAGCTGGAAAACACCCGTCTGGAACAAGAGCTGGTGCTGATGGCGCAGCGTATCGATGTTGCCGAAGAGCTGGATCGTCTGGAAGCGCACGTGAAAGAGACCTATAACATCCTGAAGAAGAAGGAAGCTGTAGGCCGCCGCCTGGACTTTATGATGCAGGAGTTCAACCGCGAGTCGAACACTTTGGCGTCTAAGTCTATCAACGCTGAAGTGACCAACTCAGCGATTGAACTCAAGGTTCTGATTGAGCAGATGCGCGAGCAGATCCAGAATATCGAGTAATCGCTTTTTTGGATGGCGTCGGCTGACGCCATTCATTATTATTTCTAATCCGAATTATCACCTCTTTTCTAATTCAGCAGCCAAGTATCAAAGATATTCAACATGTATTGATTAAATTTTATAGGTGAAACCCAATCGCCTTAGAAAATCTCAATCGTGATCTTGCGCACAAATCGCTAACCTTTCCGCGTTCACACCGGAGGGTATATGCTGCTTCACATTCTTTATCTTATTGGTATCACCGCTGAAGCCATGACTGGTGCTCTCGCCGCCGGGCGTCGCCGGATGGACACCTTCGGCGTGATCATTATTGCTACAGCGACCGCCCTGGGCGGCGGTTCCGTGCGCGACATCCTGCTTGGTCATTACCCGCTCGGCTGGGTGAAGCATCCTGAGTATGTGATTATCGTCGCAACGGCTGCCGTATTAACCACCATCGTGGCACCCGTTATGCCGCACCTTCGCCGCCTGTTCCTGGTGCTTGACGCGCTGGGGCTGATCGTCTTTTCGATCATCGGTGCACAAATCGCGCTCGATATGGGGGAAGGCCCGGTTATCGCCACCATTGCTGCCGTGGTGACGGGCGTTTTCGGCGGCGTGCTGCGCGATATGTTCTGCAAACGCATTCCTCTGGTCTTCCAAAAAGAGCTGTATGCCGGTATCTCCTTCGCCGCAGCGGTGCTCTACATTGCCCTGCAGCATTACGTTTCAAACCACGACGTGGTGGTCATCTCCACGCTGCTGTTTGGCTTTACGGCCCGCATGCTGGCGCTGCGTCTGAAGCTCGGATTGCCCGTGTTTCACTATAAGCACAGCGCCCACTGATCTCAGAACCCATTGATGTGCTGCTGAGCAAGCCACCTGACCAGCACATCGATCTCTGGCGCGTGCAGCCAGGCAACGATTTGCCGCGCCGTCTCCGCTCCCGTCCCCGGCAAGGCCTGCCAGGCCTTTTCACTGCGTTCGCTCATCTTCTGCCACGACACATCTTCCAACGCCTTCAGCGAGGCCTGTGGCAGCGGAACACCCAGCGCCATAATCCAGCGGATAAAAGGCTGCTCATGCACCTGATTAAAGCGATGCCAGAGCGCCAGCCCGCGTGCGGCAGAGAATCCCGGCGTCGACTGCAGTTGCTCCTGCGTTAATAGCAGCCACGAAAAGAGATGTTCAAAATGATGCGCCTGCCAGAGTGTGCGCCAGCCTGACTCACCTAATCCTTCAATGTTGAATACCTGCTTTGAACTGAGCCACGTCAGCCGGGCAAAGAACTGTTCCATACACTCCGGCGAGGCATAAAAGCAACTCAGGGAGTGATAACGCGAGGCCGGAGGCTCTGGTTTTTGTCTGTCCGCCCCTCGCCAGACCACCTTATCAAACCGGGGGATACCCTGCCCTGCCAGGCTGACCTGGATCTGATCGCCCGGGGCAATATCCAGCCTCTGCCAGCGCCCAACCGAACCGAGACTCACTCGCTGCACCCGTTTATCGTCCAACTGCACAGGCTCAAGTGCCGCCACGACAGAAATTTTGCCCGTGCGCCCCACGGAAAAAAGAATATTCCTGACCTCTGCGACCTGTGCCGCAGGCGAATATTTCCACGCGATAATCCAGTTGCCTTCGCCGGGCCGCCAACTCTCCCCTGTAGGCGGCTCCGCAGACCGAACCACTATGCCATCCGTAGCAAAGGGCAATGCCGTGTTTTGCCAGGCCAAACGCTGTTTTTCAACAGCATCAACCGCTTGTACGGGCAACGTATAGCGCGCCGTCAGGGAAAAACCTGCGCTGGACAGCTCAGACAGCCTGTTTTCCATTCCCTTCGGTCCATCCGGCCAGGCCCAGATAAATATTCCTGTCTGGCTCAGAAGCGCGTTGTCCTTTTGTCGCATCATCGCGCCCGCCACTTTTGCGCGAGCATTCATTCCGCCCATCTGCCGCTGGACGTGGTTTTCGCGTAGCCAGAAAAGCTCCCCCTGTAAGACGCTGTTTGCAAGCGCGCCGGATACCTCCTTGGGCACGGACGGGATCAAACGCACGCGGGCCGTCCAGTCCTCGCCTTTTAGCCCATTACCACGGCTGATGGCCCGCGCTAGCTTTCCGTTGCGATACACCAGCGTCACCGCCACGCCATCAACTTTTGGCTGCATCCAGAGATTTTTCCGGCCGTGCATCCAGTGACCCAGCGCTTCTTTGCTGGCTGCTTTACGTACCCCCGTATGGGCAACAGGATGTTTTACGTTTCCCTCCAGCGCAGGAAGGGCGCTCTCAGCAAAATCGTTGCCGAAACAGCGCTGCCACTGGGTTAAACGGCCGTTGAGCTGGTCATACACTTCGTCACTGACCTCGCTCACCCCCAGCTTCCAGTAAGCCTCATCCCAGCGTTTGATTTGTGCACTTAATGACGCAATCTCTTTTTCGGCTTTTGCCTGTGACCACACCGGGCACACCGCCGCCCCGTAACCACACCACAACAGCATTAACCCGCTTATCCACTGCCACATCGCTATCCCTCCTTTGCAATGCAGGAGGTATAACCTGACGTGAGAAACGACGCTAATAGCAACCTTTCACGTTGCGAGGCGCTATCCAGCGTTAATTTTTATTGCGGCAAACCGCAGGTAAAACCTGAAAACGGTACGCAAAATTCAATAATCCAGGGGAAAAAGTGTGACAAAGGCTACGTCACACAGCGGCGACGTGTATAATAAGCCCGTATGTAGGACTTCTTCGTTAACACATACAAAAGACTCTCATGGCTCAAGGCACGCTTTATATTGTTTCTGCCCCTAGCGGCGCGGGTAAATCCAGCCTTATTCAGGCACTGTTAAAAACCCAACCGTTGTACGACACACAGGTTTCTGTTTCTCACACCACGCGAGCGCCGCGTCCGGGTGAAGTGCACGGTGAACACTATTTCTTTGTGGATCACGACGAGTTCAGAGCGATGATCGG
Source organism: Enterobacter cloacae complex sp. P42RS (assembly GCF_014930595.1). Lineage (NCBI taxonomy): Bacteria > Pseudomonadati > Pseudomonadota > Gammaproteobacteria > Enterobacterales > Enterobacteriaceae > Enterobacter > Enterobacter cloacae complex sp. P42RS. The sequence goes on along the minus strand of NZ_JADBRK010000013.1, from coordinate 10,413 downwards.
CAGAGATGCGTTTCTTGAACACGCAGAAGTGTTCGGTAACTACTACGGCACCTCGCGTGAAACCATTGAGCAGGTTCTGGCGACGGGCGTGAATGTGTTCCTCGACATCGACTGGCAGGGCGCACAGCAAATTCGCAAGAAAATGCCTGACTCGCGCAGTATCTTTATTTTACCGCCGTCGAAGGATGAGCTGGATCGCCGCCTGCGTGGCCGCGGTCAGGACAGTGAAGAAGTCATCGCAAAGCGTATGGAACAGGCAGTTGCAGAAATGAGCCATTACGCGGAATATGATTACCTTATTGTGAATGATGATTTTGATGCCGCGCTGAGCGATCTCAAAACCATTCTTCGCGCAGAACGACTGCGTATGAGCCGCCAGAAGCAGCGACATGACGCATTAATCACCAAACTGTTGGCAGACTGAACCCACTTTCAGTATCATGCCCAGTCATTTCTTCACCTGTGGAGCATTTTAAGTATGGCACGCGTAACTGTTCAGGACGCTGTAGAGAAAATTGGTAACCGTTTTGACCTGGTGCTGGTCGCCGCGCGTCGCGCTCGTCAGATGCAGGTAGGCGGTAAAGATCCGCTGGTACCGGAAGAAAACGATAAAACCACCGTTATTGCACTTCGCGAAATCGAAGAAGGTCTGATCAACAACCAGATCCTCGACGTGCGTGAGCGCCAGGAGCAGCAAGAGCAGGAAGCCGCAGAACTGCAGGCCGTAACCGCCATTGCTGAAGGTCGTCGTTAATTAAACCTGCGGGTCGCCCTTGTATCTGTTTGAAAGCCTGAATCAACTGATTCAAATCTACCTGCCTGAAGACCAGATTAAGCGTCTTCAGCAGGCGTATCTCGTTGCACGTGACGCTCACGAGGGCCAGACACGTTCAAGCGGTGAACCCTACATCACGCACCCGGTTGCGGTAGCCTGTATTCTGGCCGAGATGAAACTCGACTACGAAACGCTGATGGCTGCCCTGCTGCACGACGTGATCGAAGATACCCCTGCCACCTACCAGGATATGGAACAGCTGTTTGGCAAAAGCGTTGCCGAGCTGGTGGAAGGGGTCTCTAAGCTTGATAAGCTGAAATTCCGCGACAAGAAAGAGGCGCAAGCCGAAAACTTCCGCAAGATGATTATGGCGATGGTGCAGGATATCCGCGTCATTCTCATCAAACTCGCTGACCGTACCCACAACATGCGCACGCTGGGCTCACTTCGCCCGGATAAACGTCGCCGCATTGCCCGTGAAACCCTCGAAATTTACAGTCCGCTGGCGCACCGTTTAGGTATCCACCACATCAAAACCGAGCTGGAAGAGCTGGGCTTTGAAGCGTTGTACCCGAACCGCTATCGCGTGATTAAAGAGGTGGTGAAAGCCGCACGCGGTAACCGTAAAGAGATGATTCAAAAGATCCTCTCTGAAATTGAAGGGCGTTTGCAGGAAGCGGGAATCCCGTGCCGCGTCAGCGGTCGCGAAAAACATCTTTACTCCATCTACTGCAAAATGGTGCTCAAAGAGCAGCGTTTTCACTCGATCATGGATATCTACGCGTTCCGCGTAATCGTCCACGACTCTGACACCTGCTACCGCGTGCTGGGGCAGATGCACAGCCTCTATAAACCGCGCCCGGGGCGCATGAAAGATTACATCGCCATTCCGAAAGCGAACGGCTATCAATCTTTGCATACCTCGATGATCGGTCCGCACGGCGTGCCTGTTGAAGTGCAGATCCGCACCGAAGACATGGACCAGATGGCAGAGATGGGTGTAGCCGCACACTGGGCTTACAAAGAGCACGGTGGCGAAAGCAGCACCACTGCGCAAATCCGCGCCCAGCGCTGGATGCAGAGCCTGCTGGAGCTTCAGCAGAGTGCGGGTAGCTCGTTCGAATTTATCGAGAGCGTTAAATCCGATCTCTTCCCGGATGAGATTTACGTTTTCACCCCAGAAGGCCGCATTGTCGAACTGCCTGCGGGCGCAACGCCGGTCGACTTCGCCTACGCCGTGCATACCGATATCGGGCACGCCTGCGTGGGCGCGCGCGTCGACAGACAGCCTTACCCGCTGTCTCAGCCGCTCTCCAGCGGACAGACGGTCGAAATTATTACCGCGCCGGGCGCACGTCCGAACGCGGCCTGGCTGAACTTTGTCGTGAGTTCCAAAGCGCGTGCCAAAATTCGTCAGCTGTTGAAAAACCTCAAGCGCGATGACTCCGTCAGCCTGGGGCGTCGCCTGCTCAACCACGCGTTGGGCGGCAGCCGCAAGCTGGCTGAGATCCCACCGGAGCATATTCAGCGTGAACTCGACCGTATGAAGCTCACGTCTCTGGACGATCTGCTGGCGGAAATTGGTCTGGGTAACGCGATGAGCGTCGTGGTGGCGAAAAACCTGCAGCAGGGCGAAGCGACGCCATCTGCTCCAGGCGCATCCGGCCATGCTCATCTGCCGATCAAAGGCGCGGACGGGGTGCTAATCACCTTCGCAAAATGTTGCCGTCCAATCCCTGGCGACCCGATTATTGCGCACGTCAGTCCGGGCAAAGGGCTGGTTATCCACCATGAATCCTGTCGTAACATTCGCGGCTACCAGAAAGAAGCCGAGAAGTTTATGGCGGTCGAGTGGGATAAAGAGACGGCGCAGGAATTTATCACCGAAATTAAGGTGGATATGTTCAACCACCAGGGTGCCCTGGCGAACCTGACGGCAGCCATCAACACGGCCTCGTCCAACATTCAGAGCCTGAATACGGAAGAAAAAGACGGCCGCGTCTATAGCGCCTTTATTCGTCTGACCGCTCGCGACCGCGTGCATCTGGCGAACATTATGCGCAAGATCCGCGTCATGCCGGACGTGATTAAAGTCACCCGAAACCGAAACTAGGTTTATGAATTCACAACGTTATGCCCGTATCTGCGAAATGCTTGCCAGACGCCAGCCTGACCTGACGGTCTGCATGGAGCAGGTGCATAAACCTCATAACGTCTCTGCCATCGTCCGTACCGCAGATGCCGTCGGCGTGCATGAAGTGCACGCCGTCTGGCCGGGTCACCGGATGCGAACCATGGTCTCTGCTGCGGCAGGCAGTAACAGCTGGGTATCCGTCAAATCTCACCAGACGATTGGCGATGCCGTATCGCATCTGAAAGGACGCGGGATGCAGATCCTGGCGACAAACCTGTCCGATAAGGCCGTGGATTTCCGCGAGATCGACTACACCCGTCCGACCTGCATTTTGATGGGTCAGGAGAAAACCGGGATCTCCCATGAAGCGCTGGATCTGGCGGATCGGGACATCATCATTCCGATGATCGGCATGGTCCAGTCCCTTAACGTCTCCGTGGCGTCCGCGCTCATTCTGTATGAAGCGCAGCGCCAGCGTCAGAACGCCGGGATGTACGAACGCAGCAACAGTATGCTGCCGGAAGAAGAACAGCAGCGCCTGCTGTTTGAAGGTGGCTATCCGGTGCTGGCACGCGTTGCGAAGCAGAAAAAATTGCCTTACCCCCACGTCAACGCGCAGGGCGAAATTGAAGCCGATGCCGAGTGGTGGGCCACTATGCAGTACGCCGGGTAACCGATGAAAGGCCGCCTGCTGGATGCTATCCCGCTCAACAGCCTGACGGGCGTGGGCGCGGCGCAAAGCAATAAGCTGGCAAAAATTGGCCTGCACACCGTGCAGGATCTCCTGCTTCATCTCCCCCTGCGTTACGAAGACCGCACTCAGCTCTACAAGATTGGCGATCTGCTTCCCGCCATTTACGCCACCGTTGAAGGCGAAGTCCTGAACTGCAATATCACTTTCGGCGGACGCCGGATGATGACCTGTCAGATCAGCGACGGCACCGGCATCCTCACCATGCGTTTCTTCAACTTCAGCGCTGCAATGAAAAACAGCCTGGCGACCGGCCGTAGGGTGCTGGCCTATGGCGAAGCTAAACGCGGGAAATACGGCGCAGAGATGATCCACCCGGAGTACCGCGTGCAGGGCGATCTCAGCACGCCGGAGCTGCAGGAGACTCTCACCCCGGTTTACCCGACGACCGAAGGCATCAAGCAGGCGACGCTGCGTAAGCTCACGGATCAGGCCCTGGAACTGCTGGATACCTGCGCCATTACCGAACTGCTGCCGCCAGAACTGGCTCAGGGGATGATGAGCCTGCCCGAGGCGCTGCGCACCCTGCACCGCCCGCCGCCAACGCTGCAGCTCAGCGATTTAGAAAGCGGTAAACACCCCGCCCAACGGCGTCTTATCCTTGAGGAATTACTGGCGCATAACCTGAGCATGCTGGCGCTGCGCGCTGGCGCGCAGCGTTTCCACGCTCAGCCGTTAAGCCCGAATGATGTGCTCAAAGATAAGCTGCTGGCCTCGCTACCCTTTAAGCCCACCGGCGCGCAGGCGCGCGTCACCGCCGAGATTGAGCGCGACATGGCGCTCGACGTGCCGATGATGCGCCTGGTGCAGGGCGACGTAGGTTCAGGTAAAACGCTGGTTGCCGCCCTGGCCGCGTTACGCGCCATCGCCCACGGCAAACAGGTCGCGCTGATGGCACCAACCGAGCTGCTGGCTGAACAGCACGCCAACAATTTCCGCGCCTGGTTCGCACCGCTCGGGATTGAGGTGGGCTGGCTCGCCGGAAAGCAAAAAGGCAAAGCGCGTCTTGCGCAGCAGGAAGCCATCGCCAGCGGCCAGGTGCAGATGATTGTCGGCACACACGCTATCTTTCAGGAGCAGGTGCAGTTTAACGGCCTCGCGCTGGTGATTATCGACGAGCAGCACCGCTTCGGCGTGCATCAGCGTCTGGCGCTGTGGGAAAAAGGGCTGCAGCAGGGCTTCCACCCGCACCAGCTGATCATGACCGCCACGCCGATCCCGCGTACCCTGGCGATGACCGCCTACGCCGATCTGGATACCTCTACCATCGACGAACTGCCGCCGGGCCGAACGCCGGTGACGACGGTCGCCATACCGGATACGCGCCGCAGCGACATCATTGACCGGGTGCGCAATGCCTGCACCCATGAAGGGCGCCAGGCCTACTGGGTCTGTACCCTGATTGAAGAGTCTGAACTGCTGGAAGCCCAGGCCGCCGAAGCGACGTGGGAAGAGCTCAGGCTGGCACTGCCCGAGCTGAACGTTGGCCTGGTTCACGGCCGCATGAAGCCTGCCGAGAAGCAGGCGGTGATGCAATCCTTCAAACAGGGGGAACTGCATTTGCTGGTCGCGACGACGGTCATCGAAGTGGGCGTTGACGTCCCCAACTCCAGTTTGATGATCATCGAAAACCCGGAACGTCTGGGGCTTGCCCAGCTCCACCAGCTGCGCGGGCGCGTTGGCCGCGGCGCGGTAGCGTCTCACTGCGTGCTGCTTTACAAAGCTCCGCTTTCAAAAACCGCCCAGATGCGACTGCAGGTGCTGCGCGACAGCAACGACGGCTTTGTGATTGCGCAAAAAGACCTGGAGATACGCGGCCCGGGCGAACTACTGGGCACGCGCCAGACGGGAAATGCTGAATTCAAAGTGGCGGATTTACTGCGCGATCAGGCCATGATCCCCGAAGTTCAGCGCCTTGCGCGCCATATTCATGAACGCTACCCCGAACAGGCGGCAGCGTTAATTGAGCGCTGGATGCCGGAAACCGAACGGTATTCCAACGCCTGATCTCAGGCAAATATCGGCAGCATCAGGTACAGCTTGATCACCAGCGCGTTGACGATATCAATGAAGAATGCGCCGACCATCGGGACCACCAGAAACGCCATATGCGATGGCCCGAATCGTTCGGTGATCGCCTGCATGTTGGCGATAGCCGTTGGGGTAGCCCCCAGACCAAACCCGCAGTGACCGGCCGCCAGCACCGCCGCATCATAGTTTTTCCCCATCATGCGCCAGGTCACGAACATGGCATAAAGCGCCATAAACAGCGCCTGCACCGCCAGAATCGCCACCATCGGCAGCGCCAGCGAGGCCAGCTCCCACAGCTTCAGGCTCATCAGCGCCATCGCCAGGAACAGCGACAGACAGACGTTGCCAAGCACCGATACCGCACGGTCAAACACGCGATAGAAGCCCATCAGCGCCAGACCGTTGCTCAGGATCACCCCGATAAACAGCACGCAGACAAAGGTCGGCAGTTCAAACGCCGTTCCCGCCAGCCATTGCGCAACCACTTTGCCCACGGTCAGGCAGATGGCAATCATCGCGATGGTTTCAATCATCACCAGCGAGGTGATGCTGCGGCCAACGTCCGGTTTTTCAAACGCGGTCGGCACCATTTCATCGTCCGGTCTGCCATTCGGCGTGGTGGAGTGCTTCACCAGATAACGCGCTACCGGGCCGCCAATCAGGCCACCCAGTACCAGGCCAAAGGTCGCGCAGGCCATCGCCACTTCCGTCGCGTTTTCAAAACCGTAGCGTTCGACGAACAGCTTGCTCCACGCCGCGCCGGTGCCGTGACCGCCCGAAAGGGTAATCGACCCCGCCAGCAGCCCCATCAGCGGATCCAGCCCCAGCAGCGTTGCCATACCGATGCCAATCGCGTTTTGCATCAGCAACAGCCCCACCACCACAATCAGAAACACGCCGAGCACCTTACCGCCCGAGCGCAGGCTTGCCAGATTAGCGTTCAGGCCGATGGTGGCAAAGAAAGCCAGCATTAGCGGGTCTTTCAGGGACATATCAAAATCAATTTCCCAGCCCATGCTTTTTTTCAGTATCAGCAAGGCCAGCGCCACCAGCAGACCGCCGGCGACGGGTTCAGGGATAGTGTATTTTTTCAGAAAGGAAACGCTGTGGACCAGCTTGCGACCAAGCAGAAGAACCAGCGTTGCGGCAACAAGGGTCGACAACGTATCGAGATGAATCATAAAAGGCTCCTGTTATGCGCGTATTCCATACACACGCGGCGTTATCCTGGGCCGGTTTGCGCTCGTCATGAGCCCCCGGCGCAAAAAGTGTAATTTTTTTTTCCGATAGGATGTAAAAAACCTGCTCACAGCGGCAGATTTTCTTCCTTTTTTTTGCTGGCAATCGTTTGCTTTTACCAGGTGGTCAGATAAAATGCCCGCTTTTCCACCGTGGGATTGCCGCCGATGTCCGTTAACACCATAGAATCGCCAGATGCGCAACCGATTGCGCAGAAGCAAAATAGCGAACTGATTTACCGCCTTGAAGACCGACCGCCGCTGCCGCAGACGCTTTTTGCCGCCTGCCAGCATCTTCTGGCAATGTTTGTTGCGGTGATCACCCCGGCGCTGCTGATTTGCCAGGCGCTCGGTTTACCGGCGCAGGACACGCAGCACATTATCAGTATGTCTCTGTTCGCCTCCGGCGTGGCCTCCATTATTCAAATTAAAGCCTGGGGCCCGGTGGGGTCTGGGCTACTGTCGATTCAGGGCACCAGCTTTAACTTCGTGGCGCCGCTGATCATGGGCGGTACGGCGCTGAAAACCGGCGGTGCGGATGTTCCGACCATGATGGCGGCGCTGTTCGGCACCCTGATGCTGGCAAGCTGCACGGAGATGGTCATCTCCCGCGTGCTGCACCTGGCACGCCGTGTGATCACCCCGCTGGTTTCCGGCGTGGTGGTGATGATTATCGGCCTGTCGCTGATTCAGGTGGGCCTCACCTCCATCGGTGGCGGCTACGCGGCAATGAGCGACCACACTTTCGGCGCGCCGAAAAACCTGCTGCTGGCGGGCGTGGTGCTGGCGATCATTATTTTGCTTAACCGTCAGCGTAACCCTTACCTGCGCGTGGCCTCGCTGGTGATCGCCATGGCGGCGGGCTATCTGCTGGCGTGGGCGCTGGGGATGCTGCCGGAGAACACCGCGCCGACCAACAGCGCGCTGATCACCGTCCCAACGCCGCTTTATTACGGCCTGGGCATAGACTGGGGTCTGCTCCTGCCGCTGATGCTGGTCTTTATGATTACTTCTCTGGAGACCATCGGTGATATCACCGCCACCTCCGATGTCTCTGAGCAGCCGGTTTCCGGCCCGCTGTACATGAAGCGTCTGAAAGGCGGCGTGCTGGCGAACGGCCTGAACTCGTTTGTCTCTGCGGTATTCAACACCTTCCCGAACTCCTGCTTCGGCCAGAACAACGGTGTGATCCAGCTGACCGGCGTGGCCAGCCGCTACGTTGGTTTCGTGGTGGCGCTGATGCTGATCGTCCTCGGCCTGTTCCCGGCGGTGAGCGGCTTTGTGCAGCACATTCCTGAGCCGGTGCTGGGCGGCGCAACGCTGGTGATGTTTGGGACTATCGCGGCCTCCGGCGTGCGTATCGTCTCCCGCGAGCCGCTGAACCGCCGCGCAATCATGATTATCGCGCTGTCGCTGGCCGTTGGTCTGGGTGTTTCCCAGCAGCCGCTGATCCTGCAGTTTGCGCCGGACTGGGTGAAAAACCTGCTCTCTTCCGGCATTGCCGCGGGCGGTATCACCGCTATCGTACTGAACCTCGTTTTCCCGCCTGAGAAGAATTGATCTCCCTCACGGCAGGCAGTCAATGCCTGCCGTGACATCTAATTACATCATTCCCGCCTTGAGCATTGCGCATAAATCGTGCATAACTCCCTTATGTTCGTTTCGCGGGATGGAAGACCATGAAATTTATTGGAAAGCTACTCGTCTATCTTCTGGTAGCCCTGCTTATTGTGCTGCTGGCGCTCTATATTTTGCTCCAGACCCGCTGGGGCGCGGCGCAGGTCAGCAGCTGGATTACGGTGAATACCGACTACGAACTCAGTTTCGACAAGATGAATCACCGCTTTTCATCGCCTTCCCACCTCATTCTGGAAAATGTCACCTTTGGGCGGGACGGTAAACCCGCCACATTAGTTGCCAAAAAAGTCGATATTGGCCTGAGCAGCCGTCAGATCACCGCTCCGCTGCACATGGGCACTATCACCCTGTTCGACGGCACGCTGAATCTCTCGCCTCAAACAGCGCCGCTGCCCTTCCAGGCCGATCGTCTGCAGCTGAACAACATGGCCTTTAACAGCCCGAATACTGAATGGGATCTGAGCGCACAGAAGGTCACGGGCGGCGTCAGCCCATGGCAGCCAGAAGCCGGGAACGTGCTGGGTAAAAACGCGAAGATTCAGATGAGCGCCGGCTCGCTGACCCTGAACGGCGTACCGGCCACCAACGTGCTAATCGACGGCCAGTTGAACGGCAAGGAGGTGGTGCTGAACACTATTGGTGCCGATATGGCCCGTGGCTCGCTCACCGGCTCCGCCCTGCGTAACGCCGACGGGAGCTGGATAATCGACACCATGCGCCTGAACGAGATCCGCCTGCAGAGCGACAAAACGCTGAAAGCGTTCTTCGCGCCGCTGGCTACCATCCCCTCCCTGCAAATTGGCCGTCTGGAGGTCACCGATGCCCGCCTGCAGGGCCCGGACTGGGCGGTGACCGATCTCGACTTAAGCCTGCGCAACCTGACTCTCAGCAAAGGCGACTGGCAGAGCCAGGAAGGTCGCCTGTCCATGAACGCCAGCGAGTTTATTTTCGGCTCGCTGCATCTGTTTGACCCGATCCTGAATGCGGAGTTTTCCCCGCAGGGCATAGCGCTGCGTCAGTTCACCTCCCGCTGGGAAGGCGGTATGGTGCGCACGTCCGGCAACTGGCTGCGCGACGGTAAAGCGCTGGTTCTGGACGATGTTGCCATCGCCGGGCTGGAGTACACCCTTCCTGAAAACTGGAAAACGCTGTGGATGGAGCCGCTGCCGGAATGGCTGAACAGCGTCACGCTGCAAAAATTCGGCCTGAGCCGCAACCTGGTGATCGACATCGATCCCGCCTTCCCGTGGCAGATCACCTCCCTGGACGGCTACGGCGCAAACCTGCAGCTGGCGAAAGATCGCCAGTGGGGCGTCTGGGGCGGCAGCGCAACATTAAACGGCGCGGCGGCGACCTTTAACCGCGTCGACGTGCGCCGTCCGTCGCTGGCGCTGAATGCCAACGCCGCCACGGTGAACATTAGCGACCTGAGCGCCTTTACAGAGAAAGGGATCCTGGAAGCGACCGCCACCGTGTCACAGCTGCCACAGCGGCAAACCACGGTGAGCCTGAACGGGCGCGGCGTACCGCTCAACGTGCTGCAGCAGTGGGGCTGGCCTGCGTTACCGATTACGGGCGACGGCAATATTCAGATGACCGCCAGCGGCAGCGTGCAGGCGAATGCGCCATTGAAGCCAACGGTGAATGGGAAGCTGAGCGCGGTAAATATGGATAAGCAGCAGGTTGAGCAGACGATGACGGGCGGCGTGGTTGCAACGCCTGTGCAATAAAGTTTTTGATGTTTGTTCCCTCTCCCTGTGGGTGTACAGTTCGGGGACATGGTAGACAGGTGTTCGGGGACATGGTGAACACTTTTTAACATCCTTTACCCATGGTGATCGACTTT
>NZ_JADBRK010000012.1:0-128974 GCF_014930595.1 Enterobacter cloacae complex sp. P42RS | reverse complement strand
GGCGATTGAGCCGCCCTGGCACGTTCACAGGTCATGTCCTTACAGAGTAGCAAGGAACATAAAGTGAACGGAATGTCCACCAGAGCCGTATGTTCCCCCTCACCCCGCACTAAAACTACTTCTCTTCCACCGCAGGCACATCCGGCCACGCGTGCACCACCGCTTTAATCAGCGTCGCCAGTGGAATGGCAAAGAACACGCCCCAGAACCCCCACAGCCCGCCGAAAATCACCACCGACAGGATAATCACCAGCGGATGCAGGTTCACGGCCTCGGAGAACAGCACCGGCACCAGCAGGTTACCGTCCAGCCCCTGAATAATCAGGTATACCGCGAAGCAGCTCCAGAACTCGGTACCCAGCCCAAACTGGAACAGCGCAACGCCCACCACCGGAATGGTTACCACAAACGCGCCGATATACGGGATCAGAACCGAAAATCCGACCAGCACCGCCAGCAGCAGCGAGTAGTTCAGGCCGAAAATCAGGAAGCCAATCCAGGTCGCCACGCCCACCACGATCATCTCCAGCACCTTGCCGCGAATGTAGTTGGTGATCTGCTGGTTCATCTCCTGCCAGACCTGCCCGGCCAGCCCGCGATTGCGCGGCAGCACGCGGCGTACCGCGTTCAGCATCTGCTCTTTGTCCTTGACCAGGAAGAACACCATTAGCGGCACGAGCACAAGATAGACGGCCAGCGTCAGCAGCCCCACCAGCGAGGCCAGAGAGTATTTCACCACCGAATCGCCCATCGTCATGATGCGGGCGCGCATGTTTTCGGCCATCGCATCTATGATCCCCGCATCCATCAGCGCGGGGTAACGACGCGGCAGCGTGGCGGCGAAATCAGACAGCTTGTTCAACATGCCGGGCATATCGCGGATCAGGTAGATCCCCTGCTGCCAGGCAACCGGCATCACCACAAATGCCATCAGCAGCAGAATGCCGACAAACAGCACCAGCACGATACTCGTTGCCCAGCGGCGCGAACAGCCGATATGTTCCAGGCGCGCCGTTGGCCACTCCAGCAGGTACGCGAGCACAATCGCCACCAGCAGAGGGGCGAGCAGGCCGCTGAAGAAGAACAGAATACCGAACCCGGCAACCAGAATAACCAGCAAAGCAATGGCTTCCGGGTCACTGAACCGACGCCGATACCACTGCATTAACATTTCGAGCATACAACCCTTCCCTGAATCGATTGGCGGGAGTGAGACGGTGAATTGTATCTAACTGTCACAAAAAAGACTTTCGCTTTTTGTATCCCTGTCACAATCCGCAAAAGCCTGATGAATGGGATTTTCTTCATGCGGTAACACGGCTACACTCGCAGGGCAGCAGAGATGAACGATATGCCGGTTCATCGGTCAAATTAGCACCTCCAACATACAGGACAGTGGTTATGTTCAGGCAGTTGAGAAAAACACTGGTTGCAACACTGATTGCCGCAGTGACGGTCGGTCAGGTGTTGCCCGCTTTCGCTGACTCGTCCGATTCATTGCCGGACATGGGCACCACGGCAGGAAGCACGCTCTCTATCGGGCAAGAGATGCAGATGGGTGATTACTATGTGCGCCAGCTGCGCGGTAGCGCCCCGCTGATCAACGACCCTTTGCTGGTGCAGTACATTAACGGGCTGGGGATGCGCCTGGTGGCGCACGCCGACTCGGTAAAAACGCCCTTCCACTTCTATTTGATTAATAACGACGAAATCAACGCCTTCGCCTTCTTCGGCGGAAACGTGGTGCTGCATTCGGCGTTATTCCGTTACTCAGACAACGAAAGCCAGCTGGCTTCGGTAATGGCGCACGAAATTTCGCACGTTACCCAGCGCCACCTCGCGCGTGCAATGGAAGACCAGAAACGTAACGCCCCGCTCACCTGGGTGGGCGCACTGGGCTCTATTCTGCTGGCGATGGCCAGCCCGCAGGCCGGGATGGCGGCCCTGACCGGTACGCTTGCGGGAACGCGTCAGGGGATGATCAGCTTCACCCAGCAAAACGAGCAGGAAGCTGACCGCATCGGCATTCAGGTTTTACAGCGCTCCGGCTTTGACCCGCAGGCCATGCCGAGCTTCCTGGAAAAACTGCTCGACCAGGCACGGTATTCTTCCCGTCCGCCGGAAATTTTGCTCACTCACCCGCTGCCGGAAAGCCGTCTCTCGGACGCACGCAACCGTGCCAACCAGATGCGCCCGGTGGTCGTGCAGTCTTCGCAGGACTTCTACATGGCGAAAGTAAGAACGCTCGGCATGTACAACTCCGGACGTAACCAGCTCACCAGCGATCTGCTGGATACCCTGGCGAAAGGCAACGTGCGGGAAAAAAATGCCGCGCAGTATGGTCAGGCGCTACAGGCGATGGAAGCCAGTAAATACGACGAGGCGCGTAAAGCGCTGCAGCCGCTGCTGGCAGCCGACCCGAACAATCCGTGGTATCTCGATCTCTCGACGGATATCGATCTGGGGCAGAAGAAAGCCACTGATGCGATTAACCGCCTGAAAGGGGCGAAAGACATACGGACCAACCCGGTGCTGCAGCTTAACCTGGCGAACGCTTATTTGCAGGGCGGTCAGCCTGCGCAGGCCGTGACCATTCTGAACCGCTACACGTTTAACAATAAAGACGACCAGAACGGCTGGGAGCTGCTCGCTCAGGCGCAGGGGCAACTGGGTAACCGCGATCAGGAACTGGCGGCGCGTGCTGAAGGGCTGGCGCTGGCGGGCCGTCTCGATCAGGCTATTTCCCTGCTCAGCAGCGCCAGCTCGCAGGTGAAGCTCGGCAGCCTGCAGCAGGCCCGCTACGACGCGCGTATCGACCAGCTGCGCGGCCTGCAACAACGCTTTAAGCCGTACGAGAAGATGTAATAAAGGAGAAGTCATGACAGACGCGGTAAAAATTTACCATAACCCTCGCTGCTCCAAGAGCCGCGACACCCTCAGCCTGCTGAAATCTAACGGCATCGACCCGGAAGTGGTGCTGTATCTGGAGACGCCGCCGGACGCGCAGACGATCCGCGAGCTGCTGCACATGCTGGGGATGGGCAGCGCGCGCGAACTGATGCGTCAGAAAGAGGATCTGTATAAATCGCTTAATCTGGATGACAACCGCCTCACCGAGGCTGAACTGGTACAGGCGATGGTCGACAATCCAAAGCTGATTGAGCGCCCGATTGTGGTGGCGAACGGCAAGGCGCGCATTGGCCGTCCGCCGGAAGATGTGCTCGACATCCTCTAGTCCTTACGCCGCAGCGCTTCCAGAAACGCCTGCGGCGTACTCTCTCCCAGCTTTTTCTGCGTTTTGCCCCGGTTATAAAACTCGCACAGCGCGATCAACACCTCTCCCGCCGGTTCATCATTCACGCGAGGAATAACATCGCCTAATGGCACCGCTACCTGAAGCGCGTTGTGTTTTTGGGGATGCGTTTTTACAGCCACATCTTTTGCAGCCTCTGTCAGCTCAAAACCAAAAGTCTCAATAGATTGTATATCAGCCGGACAGTCATCAAGCAGCGCCCGCGTCCAGGTATTGAGCAACTGGGGCGACAGTCCCGCATAGAGCCGGGCATAACACCAGCCGCTCACTGGTTCGCGCGCCCAGAGCAGGTGTTGTTCACCCCCATCGTCCATGTGCAGGGATAAAGGCAGATGATGGAGCATCAGCGTATGCGGCCGCATGCCAGCCTTCAGCGCTTTTATTCCCTGCAACGGCCCCCCTTTTAGCTTCGCGGAGGCCGGTTTGAGATAGCGATTCAGCGTTGCCCTTGAAACGCGGATCCCCAGCACGTCGTTAACCATCTGCAGCAGTTCATCTAACGGCGCCCCTGAGATGTCGCGCAGCGCATTCACCAGCGCAATCTGTTCCTGTCTCAACGCTTTGTGTATCACTTTTGGCGTGGTGTGGTTATCCGAAACCTGGTCGCGGTTGCGCCAGCGCCTGACGGTCGTGACCGAGATCCCCAGCTCAACGGCAAGCTCTCTGTCGCTTTTATCTGACTGTTGCAGATAGCGGCGGATACGCGGCGTGGTGGTCGCATTGGCATGCAGTTTAATTTCCATCGCAACAATTCCGTTAACTAATCATATGAGATTTATATAACACAGGCGATTGCTTTGTGACCGGTTTCACCTTTCGCTCGCCGCGCTTCACTGATAATCCACAGACATAACATAAACACCCCCCTCAATCTTGTACGGAGTTCACAATGAACAATGTTCTGGGATTTCTTGAAGCAAAACTGATGCCCCTGGCGGCGAAAACGGCCCAGCAGCGTCATCTCGGGGCCATTCGCGGTGCCTACGTGTCATTCATGCCGTTTATTATCGTCGGCTCCATTCTGCTGGTTATCTCCTCCTTCCCTAACCAGGCCTATCAGCAGTTTATGTCTCAGGCCTTTGGCGAGAGCTGGAGCGCGATTATTGAAATTCCATTCAACGCGGTGTTCTCCACCATGTCGCTGTTCATCAGCTTCCTGGTCGCCTTCCGCCTGGCGGAACACTACGGCGAGGACCGCATCTCCTGCGGCATTCTGGCGCTGGTCGCGTTTCTGATCCTGACGCCGTTTATTAAGGTGGCGGAAAACGGCGGGATTACCGTGATGCCGGTGGAGTGGATTGGCAGCAAAGGATTGTTCGTGGCGATGATCGGCTCGCTGCTCTGGACGGAGCTGTTCTGCTGGCTGAAGCGCAAAAATCTGGTCATTAAAATGCCGGACGGCGTGCCTCCTGCGGTGCAGGAGTCGTTCGCGGCGCTGATCCCCGCCCTGCTGGTGATGATTCTGGTGCTGGGTATCCGCATCGTCTTCGAAAACACTCACTACAACACCATCCACCAGTTTATTTATGAAGTGGTTGCTACCCCGGTGCGCCACTACGGCACCTCCTATATCGGTGCGCTGATGACCGTCTTCAGCATCACCATTCTCTGGTCAGTGGGCATTAACTCCGGCTCGATGATTAACGGCATCATTCGTCCGCTGTGGATGGAAAACCAGACCGACAACATCGCCGCGATCCAGGCGGGGACGACGCCGCCGCACATTATCACGGAACAGTTTTTTGACATGATCTGGATGGGCGGCGCGGGTGCTACGCTGTCGCTGGTGATTGCGATGCTGATTTTCGCCCGCAGTAAAAACATGCGCGAAGTGGCGCGCCTCGGCGCCGGGGCGTCGGTGTTTAACATCAACGAGCCGATTCTGTTTGGCCTGCCGGTGATCATGAACCCGATCATGCTTATTCCGTTCAACCTGGTGCCGCTGGTGCTGGTCACCGTGCAGTATGCGGCGATGAAGATTGGCGCGGTCGCCGTCACCACCGGGGTGTTTATCCCCTGGACGCTGCCGCCGGTGATCAGCGGTTTTATCGTCACCGGACACCTGAGCGGCAGCGTCATGCAGCTGATCAACCTGCTGATTGGCGCCATGCTGTACCTGCCTTTCATGCGTATCGTGGACAAACAGTACCGTGCGGCGGAAATTGCCACCGTTACGCAAACCGACACCACCCTTGCAAAACAGGAGTAAAGCATGTGGGGAATTATCGCAACCTGGCGAATGGCGCTTGAAGGGGTAACGGAATCTGCGTCTGCCCTGGCGGCGGGAAAACTGGTCGCTACGGCGGTGGTTGATGCCGTCGCCGCCGTCGAAGACTTTCCGTTTTATAAATCCGTCGGCTACGGCGGGCTGCCGACCGAAAACGGCGAAGTCGAGCTGGACGCGGCATTCATGGACGGCGACACGCTGGCGTTCGGTGCCGTGGGGAACCTGGTGGATATCGCCAACCCGGTGCGCGTGGCGCACGCGCTCAGCCGCCAGCGCTACAACAGCCTGCTGGTCGGCCAGGGCGCGCGTGAATGGGCGCTAAGTCAGGGCTTTGCCGATAAAAGCATGCTCACCGAACGCGCCATGCAGCACTACCGCAAACGCTGTCGCGAGACGCTGGATAAAGGCTTAAGCCCGTACGACGGACACGACACCGTCGGCGTTATCGGCCTCGATAAGCAGGGCTCAATGAGCGTTGCCACCTCCACCAGCGGCCTGTTTATGAAAAAACGCGGCCGCATTGGGGATTCGCCGATTATCGGCTCCGGCTTTTACTGCGACAGCGAAACCGGCGCGGCCACCGCTACGGGCGTCGGTGAAGATCTGATGAAAGGCTGCACGAGCTACGAAATCGTTCGTCGCATGGCGCAGGGTATGACGCCGCAGCAGGCGGCAGACTCCGTGGTGTTCGAGCTGGAAGACAAGCTGATGTCGCGCTTCGGTCGCGTGGGCGATCTCTCCGTGGTGTGCATGAACAACAGGGGCGAATTTGGCGCCGCCACTAACATCAAAACCTTCTCGTTTGTGGTGGCGACGGCCCGTCAGCCCCTCACCGTTTTTCGTACCGAGCGCCAGCGGGAGAAAACGCACTATCACGCCGTGGACGACGAGTGGATGCAGGCCTACGCCGCGCGGATCCGCGCACCGATTGAGGAGTCATGATGATCGCGTATCAGTTTATCACCGCGCTTTCTGACGCGAAGCCACGAAGCCATTTAATCGCCCGCGTCTCCTGTGCGCAGTTGCCGCAAACCGCGCTTGTTGCGGAAATGCGTGACTCTGACGGCATCGCGGACACCCGCTTTGGCTGCGCGCCCTTTGCGCGCATCACCCTGCTGCCGGATGCGATCTGGCATGACGCGCTCACTGAAGGCCTGCTTGCCACCCTGCGACCGCTGTTTGCCTCTCCCGTCAGCGCAGATATCGTGCTGGACGTGACGGATATCGACGAGGTGGTGCTGGCGCAGGTGCTGCGTTTTCTCTTTAATCAGGCGCACAGGCTGAGCGATTTACAGCTGAAAAAAACCAGTGAGTGCGTTCGTATTAAGCACATCACCGCCCTCTGCCTGCCGGAACAGCAGGCAAAGCTGGAAACAATTTTCCGCCAGCAGCAGGCCATCGCTCACGGCATGGTCGCAGCGCGTCGCCTGGCGGATATACCGTCCGATCGCTGTACGCCGCAGTTTATGGTCGAAGAGGCGCAAAAACTGTGTGCCGCCTACCCTGCCCTGCGCTGCGAGGTGCTGAACGAAAAGGCTATTGTTGAGCAGGGTCTTGGGCTGCTGAACGCCGTCGGCAAAGGGGCGACCTGCCCGCCACGTCTGCTGGCTATTCATTACGACGGCGTTTCTGACGGCCCGGTGCGCTGCTACGTAGGTAAAGGCATTACCTTCGATACCGGCGGCCTGTGGCTGAAGGAAGGCGCAGGCATGTACACCATGAAATACGACATGTGCGGTGCGGCCAACGTGCTGGGGCTGATGCTGACCGTAGCAGAGCTGGCGCTGTCCGTACGCATCATGGGCGTGCTGGCGCTGGCGGAAAACGCCATCGGCCCGGACGCCATGCAGCCCGGCTCGGTAGCAACGGCCTGCAACGGCATGACGGTTGAAATCAACAACACCGATGCCGAAGGCCGACTGGTGCTGGCGGATGCCATCGCCTGGGCCAGCCAGCGCCATCCGCAGGCGCGCTATATCATTGATATGGCGACCTTAACCGGTGCGGTGGTGAAAGCGCTGGGGTATGAGTTGAGTGGATTAATGACGCAGGACGAGCCGCTGCGCGCCGCGCTGACGCAGGCGGGAAAACGGAGCGGTGACGAAGTGTGGTCCCTGCCGCTGGATGCGCGGCTGAAAAAGCAGACCGACAGCGCGATTGCCGATCTGTGCAACACCCCGACAAACAACGCGGCAATCAGCGCGTCGGCGGCGTGGCTGCTGCACCATTTTTGCCCGCAGACGATCCCGTGGGCGCATCTGGACATCAGCGGCACGGCGCTGTGGCGCGAGAACGGCAGGAGCGTGGCGTCGGGAAGGCCGATTCCGCTGCTGGTGGAGCACTTGCTGGGGGATCTTTAGCCGGGTGACGGCTGCGCCTTACCCGGCCTAAAAGGGGAGCGGTTTTCGTAGGCCCGGTAAGGCGTAGCCGCCACCGGGCAAAAAACTCAAAGCTTAAGAATATCTTTCACAAACGGAATGGTCAGCTTGCGCTGGGCGGTAATGGAGGCGCGATCGAGCTGATCGAGCGTATCAAACAGGGTGCGCATCTCGCGGTCCAGACGCTTGAGCAGGAAACGGCCCACGTCTTCCGGCAGCTCAAAGCCGCGCTGCTTTGCTCGCAGCTGTAACGCCTGCAGCTTATCTTCATCTGACAGCGGCTGGAGCTTGTAGATTTGTCCCCAGTCCAGACGAGACGCCAGATCCGGCAGCCCAAGATTAAGCTGGCGCGGCGGACGATCGCCGGTGATCAGCAGCCGGGTTTT
The DNA here is from genome assembly GCF_014930595.1 of Enterobacter cloacae complex sp. P42RS. Classification (NCBI taxonomy): domain Bacteria; kingdom Pseudomonadati; phylum Pseudomonadota; class Gammaproteobacteria; order Enterobacterales; family Enterobacteriaceae; genus Enterobacter; species Enterobacter cloacae complex sp. P42RS. Next base: position 120,670 of record NZ_JADBRK010000012.1, on the reverse strand, counting down.
GCCCGACTCCAGAATGCGGTTGTAGAGGTTAAAGATCGCCATTTCCCACGGCTCGTCCCCCGCCACGCATTCGATATTATCGATGCAGACCAGCGAGAGATGTTCCATGCCCTCAAGCACTTCAGGCACAAACCAGGTACGTTTATCCAGCGGCACGTAGCCGACCGCATCGCCGCGCGCCGAAAGCTCGGCACAGGCCGCATGCAGCAGGTGACTGCGTCCCGCGCCTTCGCGTGACCAGATATAGATGTATCCGCTGTGTTCCTGGCGCAGCACGTTTTGCAGTGCAGCCAGTAAAGAGGGGTTATCACCCGGCCAGAAACTCGCAAAAGTTTCGTCGTCAGGGAGATAGAGTGGCAGAGAGAGCTGTGCCGGTCCGTTCAGAAATACCTCAACCAGAGATCTTACATAAAATCGGCGATGAGTTTAACACGGAACCCGCCAGGAGAGAACCGGGCGATCCTTCGCCCAGTTAAAGGATCAGTGTGGGGCTTTTTCGCTTTCGTCAGCGTCCAGCACCACCTCTTCCGGGCGGATCACCGAGATCAGCTTGAAAATCAGGCTCAGGCCCACGCCCACGATGGTCGCCAGCGCCATGCCCTTCAGCTCGGCCGCACCGATGTGCACCTTCGCGCCGCTCACGCCGATGATCAGGATAACGGAGGTCAGGATCAGGTTTTGCGCCTTGCTGTAATCCACTTTGGATTCAATCAGCACGCGAATACCGGAGGCACCGATCACCCCGTACAGCAGCAGAGAAACGCCGCCCATCACCGGCACAGGAATGATCTGAATCGCTGCCGCCAGCTTGCCCACGCAGGAGAGCAGAATGGCGATGATCGCCGCGCCGCCGATAACCCAGGTACTGTAGACGCGGGTAATCGCCATCACGCCGATGTTTTCACCGTAAGTGGTGTTTGGCGTGGAGCCGAAGAAACCGGAGATGATGGTGGAGAAACCGTTGGCAAACATGGAGCGGTGCAGACCCGGGTCGCGGATCAGGTCGCGCTTCACGATGTTCGCCGTCACCACCAGGTGGCCAACGTGCTCCGCAATTACCACCAGCGCGGCAGGCAGAATGGTGAAAATGGCGAACCATTCAAAGCGTGGGGTGTAGAAAGTTGGCAGCGCGAACCAGTGCGCCTCGGCAATCGGGGTGGTATCCACAACGCCCATGACGAAGGAGAGCGCGTAGCCCGCCAGCACGCCGATCAGGATCGGGATAATCGCCATAAAACCGCGGAACAGCACGGAGCCAAATACCGTCACGCCCAGCGTCACCAGCGAGATGATAATGGTTTTGGAGTCCGGTGACTGGCCGTCCGCAGGCAGCAGGCCGGCCATATTCGCCGCCACGCCCGCCAGCTCCAGGCCGATAACGGCAACGATGGCGCCCATCGCCGCAGGCGGGAACATCACGTCCAGCCAGCCGGTACCGGCTTTCTTCACAATGAAGGAAACCAGGCAGAACAGCACGCCACACATGATAAAGCCGCCCAGCGCGACCTCATAACCCAGGGGCAACAGCAACAGCACCGGCGAGATAAAAGCAAAGCTCGACCCCAGATACGCCGGGATTTTGCCTTTACAGATAAAGAGGTACAGCAGCGTCCCGATGCCGTTGAACAGCAGCACGGTAGCCGGGTTAATGTGAAACAGGATTGGCACCAGCACGGTTGCGCCAAACATAGCGAACAGGTGCTGCAAACTAAGCGGGATAGTCTGTAAAAGCGGCGGTCTTTCACTCACCCCGATAGCACGGCGCGTCATAGTGTTTTCCTCTGTGTAGTATTGTTGGTTTTTATTCAAAAAAAAGCCGACTATCAAAGTCGGCTTATTTATCGTTATTCGATTATTTCGTACCAAAGATCTTATCGCCGGCATCGCCGAGCCCCGGGATGATGTACCCGTGCTCGTTCAGCCCCTGGTCGATAGAGGCGGTGTACAGCTCAACGTCCGGGTGCGCTTTTTCCAGCGCCGCGATCCCTTCCGGAGCAGCAACCAGAACCAGCACCTTAATGCTGCTGCAGCCCGCTTTTTTCAGCAGATCGATGGTGGCGATCATTGAACCGCCGGTCGCCAGCATTGGGTCAACCACCAGCGCCATGCGCTCGTCGATGTTAGAGACCAGCTTCTGGAAGTAAGGTACCGGCTCCAGCGTCTCTTCGTTACGGTAGATACCGACCACGCTGATGCGCGCGCTCGGTACGTGCTCCAGCACGCCTTCCATCATGCCAAGACCGGCACGCAGGATAGGCACTACGGTAATTTTCTTACCTTTGATCTGCTCAACCTGCACCGGGCCGTTCCAGCCTTCGATGGTCACTTTTTCTGTTTCCAGATCGGAGGTTGCTTCGTAGGTCAGCAGGCTGCCCACTTCAGAAGCCAGTTCGCGAAAACGCTTCGTGCTGATGTCATGCTCACGCATCAGGCCCAACTTGTGTTTAACGAGTGGGTGTTTCACTTCCACAATCTTCATTCTCTTTCTCCTCTGAGGTGGCATCCGCAAAAAAATCGCGGGATTATACCGCTTTTTTCGGATTGCGCCATACCCAACTTGCTTGACGTACATCAATCAAAAACAAAAAAACCGGAGGCTGGGCTCCGGCTTGGGTGCGGGGTCTTGCCCGGTGGCGCTGCGCTTACGCGGGCCTACGTGTATTGTAGGTCGGGTAAGCGTTAGCGCCACCTGACAATTAGAGGTTATCGCCGTTGCTCGCAATCACCTGCTTATACCAGTCGAACGATTTCTTCTTGCTGCGGTTCAGGGTGCCGTTACCTTCGTTATCTTTATCGACAAAGATAAAGCCGTAGCGTTTTTTCATTTCGCCCGTTCCGGCAGACACCAGGTCAATACAGCCCCACGGGGTATAGCCCATCAGATCCACGCCGTCTTCCACCACCGCTTTTTTCATCTCGCGGATGTGTGCTGAAAGGTAATCGATGCGGTACTGGTCGTTCACCGTGCCGTCGCTCTCCTGCACGTCGATCGCGCCAAAGCCGTTCTCAACGATAAACAGTGGCAGCTGATAGTGATCCCAGAACCAGTTCAGGGAGTAGCGCAGCCCGACCGGATCAATCTGCCAGCCCCAGTCGGATTTCTGCACGTACGGGTTGGAGACCAGACTCTTGCTCTCGTCGTAATCCAGCGCCGGGTTATCTGCCGTCGCTTTGGTGGCGAAAGACATGTAGTAGCTGAACCCGATGTAATCCACGCAGCCCTGCGTGAGCGCGGCTTTATCTTCTTCGGTGATATCCAGCGCGAAGCCGCGACGCTCGAAGTAGTTGAGCAGATGCTGCGGATATTTGCCGCGCACGTGAACGTCGGTAAACCAGTAGCGACGGTGCATGGCATTCATCGCCATCATCATGTCGTCCGGCGCACAGGTCAGCGGGTAGATAGGGCACATGGCAATCATGCAGCCGATCTGCAGCGACGGGTTAATCTCGCGGCCCGCCTTCACCGCCAGGGCGCTGGCCACCAGTTCGTAGTGCGCCGCCTGGAACATCACCGGCTCGCGGTCTTCACCCGGCGCGTACTTCAGCCCGGAGTTGGTAAATGGCGCAAAGTCTTCGTGGAAGTTGGCCTGGTTGTTGATCTCATTAAAGGTCATCCAGTACTTCACTTTATGCTGGTAGCGCTCAAAAACGACCTTCGCGAAGCGGACAAAGAAGTCGATCAGCTTACGGTTGCGCCAGCCGCCGTATTCCGTCACCAGGTGGAACGGCATCTCAAAGTGGGAAAGCGTAATAACCGGTTCAATGCCGTGCTTCAGGCATTCATCGAACAGATCGTCATAGAATTTGAGGCCCGCCTCGTTCGGCTCCAGCTCGTCGCCTTTCGGGAAGATACGCGTCCAGGCGATAGAGGTACGGAAGCATTTGAACCCCATATCGGCAAAGAGTTTGATGTCTTCTTTATAACGGTGGTAGAAATCGATAGCCTCATGGTTAGGGTAGTTTTTCCCCTCCAGCACGCCGTTGGTGATTTCACGCGGCACGCCGTGCGCGCCCGCGGTCATGACGTCGGCAACGCTTACGCCCTTACCGCCCTCTTTCCAGCCGCCCTCAAGCTGGTGCGCCGCAACGGCCCCACCCCACAGAAAATCTGCTTTGAATCCTGACATTCGCTTTCCCTCATTCTGCGTTATTTTCTGCAAAAACAATTACAGAAACCGGTTTCAGTTCGATGATGTGCAAAGGGGATATTCGTTGCAAGCAGATCGCCGAAACCGGTTTCATTTTCGTGAACGGAGTCAAGTTTGGCTGCATTTGCGGGCTATACAGAAAAAAAGATCCCCACGTCCAGAATAGGCTCGCAAACGTTTGCCTGGACTGTTAGAATTGCGCCGATTTTTCTTACTAGCTATGCAATCGCGTGGGGATTTAAGCCGTGACCAACAAAACTTCTCTCAGCTACAAAGATGCCGGTGTTGATATTGACGCAGGTAATGCGCTGGTTGACCGAATCAAAGGTGTGGTGAAGAAAACCCGCCGCCCGGAAGTGATGGGTGGTCTGGGTGGATTCGGCGCACTGTGCGCGCTGCCGCAAAAATATCGTGAACCTGTTCTGGTCTCGGGTACTGACGGCGTAGGCACCAAGCTGCGCCTGGCGATGGATTTAAAACGTCACGACACGATCGGTATCGATCTGGTCGCGATGTGTGTGAATGACCTGGTGGTTCAGGGCGCAGAGCCGCTGTTCTTCCTCGATTACTACGCGACCGGCAAACTGGACGTGGATACCGCGGCCAGCGTCATTAACGGTATCGCCGAAGGGTGCCTGCAGTCCGGCTGTGCGCTGGTCGGCGGCGAAACCGCTGAAATGCCGGGTATGTATCACGGCGAAGATTATGACGTCGCGGGCTTCTGCGTCGGCGTAGTAGAAAAATCAGAAATTATCGACGGCAGCAAAGTGGCCGATGGCGATGTGCTGATCGCGCTGGCCTCCAGCGGCCCGCACTCTAACGGCTACTCTCTGGTGCGTAAAATCCTCGAAGTAAGCGGCTGCGATCCGCTGACCACCGAGCTGGACGGTAAACCGCTGGCTGACCACCTGCTGGCCCCAACCCGCATCTACGTGAAAAACGTGCTGGAGCTTATCGAGAACGTTGACGTTCACGCTATTGCTCACCTGACCGGCGGCGGCTTCTGGGAAAACATCCCGCGCGTGCTGCCTGACAACACCCAGGCGGTGATCGACGAATCCTCATGGCAGTGGCCAGCCGTCTTTAACTGGCTGCAGACTGCAGGCAACGTGAGCTCTCACGAAATGTACCGCACCTTTAACTGCGGCGTGGGCATGGTTATCGCCCTGCCGGCAAGCGAAGCGGATAAAGCGGTTAAGCTGCTGACCGAGAAAGGTGAAAACGCGTGGAAAATCGGTAAGATTATAGCATCCGATTCCGAACAGCGTGTGGTCATTGAATGAAAAACATCGTGGTGCTCATTTCCGGTAACGGAAGCAATTTGCAGGCCATCATAGACGCCTGCAAACAGAAGAAAATCAATGGCACCATTCGGGCAGTTTTCAGCAACAAGGCCGACGCGTTCGGCCTTGAGCGCGCGCGGGAAGCGAACATTCCCGCTCACGCGCTGGAAGCCAGCCAGTTCGCCGGACGTGAAGCTTTTGACCGCGAGCTGGTGCAGGAGATTGACGCCTACGCGCCTGACCTCGTGGTGCTGGCGGGCTATATGCGTATTCTGAGCCCGGCCTTCGTCGAACACTACGCCGGTCGACTGCTGAATATTCACCCTTCCCTGCTGCCAAAATATCCCGGCCTGCATACCCATCGTCAGGTGCTGGAAAACGGTGACGAGGAGCACGGTACCTCCGTCCATTTCGTGACCGACGAGCTGGACGGTGGCCCGGTGATCCTGCAGGCGAAAGTCCCGGTCTTTGACGGCGACAACGAAGACGACGTGACCGAACGCGTGCAGACGCAGGAGCACGCCATTTACCCGCTGGTGGTAAGCTGGTTTGTCGACGGGCGTCTGGAGATGCGCGACGGCGCAGCCTGGCTGGACGGCGTGAAGTTGCCCCCGCAGGGTTATGCGGCCGAAGAGTAGCTTGCTATGTCGGGTGGCGCTTCGCTTACCCGATATTCCCTCCCCCAACCCGCTAAATTCCCCAACAAAAAAAATAACTGTCATACTTTTCTGGCACTGTTGGACATATCGTGGAAATGCTCGCCATAATAAGGACGAGACGGATTTACCACGTCCTGTGATTGAACTGGAGTGTGAGCTGTAATGGGTCAGGAAAAGTTATATATCGAGAAAGAGCTAAGCTGGTTAGCATTTAACGAACGTGTACTCCAGGAAGCGGCAGACAAAAGTAACCCGCTGATCGAACGCATGCGTTTTTTAGGCATTTATTCCAACAACCTGGATGAGTTCTACAAGGTTCGCTTTGCCGAGCTGAAAAGACGCATCATCATCAGCGAAGAACAGGGCTTAAACTCGCACTCGCGGCATCTGCTGGGCAAAATCCAGTCCCGCGTGCTGAAAGCCGATCAGGAATTTGACGGCCTGTATAACGAACTGCTGCTGGAGATGGCGCGCAATCAAATCTTCCTGATTAACGAACGTCAGCTTTCCGTTAACCAACAAAACTGGCTGCGCCACTACTTTAAACAGTACCTGCGCCAGCACATTACCCCGATTCTCATCAACCGCGAAACCGATCTGGTGCAGTTCCTGAAGGATGACTACACCTACCTGGCGGTGGAAATTATTCGCGGTGAATCCATCCGTTATGCCCTGCTGGAGATCCCGTCCGACAAGGTGCCGCGCTTTGTGAATCTGCCGCCGGAAACGCCGCGCAGACGCAAGCCGATGATCCTGCTGGATAACATCCTGCGCTACTGCCTGGACGACATCTTCAAAGGCTTCTTCGATTACGATGCGTTAAACGCCTACTCGATGAAGATGACCCGTGACGCCGAATATGACCTGGTGCACGAGATGGAAGCCAGCCTGATGGAGCTGATGTCCTCCAGCCTGAAACAGCGCCTGACGGCCGAGCCGGTGCGCTTTGTCTATCAGCGCGACATGCCGGACGCCATGGTGGAGATGCTGCGCGAGAAGCTGACCATTTCGCGCTATGACTCCATCGTGCCGGGTGGCCGTTACCACAACTTTAAAGACTTCATTGGCTTCCCGAACGTTGGCAAAGCCAATCTGGTGAACAAACCGCTGCCGCGCCTGCGTCATATCTGGTTCGATAAGTTCCGCAACGGATTCGACGCCATCCGCGAGCGCGACGTGCTGCTCTACTACCCGTACCACACCTTTGAACACGTGCTGGAGCTGCTGCGTCAGGCCTCGTTCGATCCGAACGTGCTGGCGATCAAAATCAACATCTACCGCGTGGCAAAAGATTCCCGCATCATCGATGCGATGATCCACGCGGCACACAACGGCAAAAAAGTCACCGTGGTGGTTGAGCTGCAGGCGCGCTTCGACGAAGAGGCGAACATTCACTGGGCGCGCCGCCTGACGGAAGCGGGCGTGCACGTGATCTTCTCCGCGCCGGGTCTGAAAATTCACGCCAAGCTGTTCCTGATCTCGCGTAAAGAGGGTGATGACGTGGTGCGCTATGCCCACATCGGCACCGGGAACTTTAACGAAAAAACCGCGCGGATTTATACCGACTACTCGCTCTTAACCGCTGACGCCCGCATTACCAACGAAGTGCGCCGGGTGTTTAACTTCATCGAAAACCCGTACCGCCCGGTCAGCTTCGACTATCTGCTGGTCTCACCGCAGAACTCGCGCCGTCTGCTGTACGATATGATCGATAAAGAGATTGCCAATGCCCAGAATGGGCTGTCGTCCGGCATCACGCTGAAGCTTAACAACCTGGTCGATAAAGGGCTGGTGGACAGGCTGTACGCGGCGTCCAGCTCCGGCGTGCCGGTTAACCTGCTGATCCGCGGCATGTGCTCGCTTATTCCGGAACTGGAAGGCATCAGCGACAATATTCGCGTTATCAGCATCGTTGACCGCTACCTGGAGCACGATCGGGTCTATATTTTCGATAATGCGGGCGATAAACAGGTTTATCTCTCTTCGGCAGACTGGATGACGCGCAATATTGACTATCGAATTGAAGTCGCGACGCCGCTGCTGGATCCGCGTCTGAAACAGCGTATCCTCGACATTATCGAGATCCTGTTCAGCGATACGGTGAAGGCGCGCTATATCGACAAAGAACTCAGTAACCGCTACGTACCGCGCGGCAACCGCCGTAAAGTGCGGTCACAGCTGGCGATTTACGACTATATCAAATCACTCGAGCAACCCGATTAACCTATGCCGATAAATGATAAGACCCCACGCCCGCAGGAATACGCCGCGGTCGATCTTGGCTCTAACAGTTTTCACATGGTCATCGCCCGTGAGGTTGATGGCGCGCTGCAGATCATCGGTCGTCTGAAGCAGCGCGTACACCTGGCGGATGGGCTTGATGAGCGCAGCATGCTCAGCGAAGAGGCGATGGAGCGCGGTTTAAACTGCCTGTCGCTGTTTGCCGAACGCCTGCAGGGCTTCTCGCCCTCCAGCGTTTGTATCGTGGGCACTCACACGCTGCGCCAGGCGCTGAACGCGCCGGAGTTCCTCAAGCGGGCCGAAAAAGTGATCCCCTACCCGATTGAGATCATCTCCGGTAACGAGGAGGCGCGTCTGATTTTCATGGGCGTTGAACATACCCAGCCGGAAAAAGGGCGCAAGCTGGTGATCGACATCGGCGGTGGTTCTACTGAGCTGGTGATCGGCGAAGACTTTGAGCCGCGCCTGGTGGAGAGCCGTCGCATGGGCTGCGTCAGCTTCGCGCAGATGTACTTCCCCGGCGGCACCATTACCCGTGAAAACTTCCAGCGGGCGAAAATGGCTGCGATCCAGAAGCTGGAGAATCTGGCCTGGCAGTACCGCATTCAGGGCTGGAACGTGGCGCTGGGCGCGTCGGGCACCATCAAAGCGGCGCATGAAGTGCTGCTGGCGATGGGTGAAAAAGACGGTTTTATCACGCCTGAACGCCTGACCCTGCTGACCGAAGAGGTGCTGAAGCATAAAAGTTTTGACGCCCTAAGCCTGCCGGGGCTTTCCGACGAGCGTAAGGCAGTCTTCGTGCCGGGCCTGGCTATTCTCTGCGGCGTATTTGACGCCCTGGCGATTAAAGAGCTGCGCCTTTCCGACGGCGCGCTGCGTGAGGGGGTGCTGTATGAGATGGAGGGCCGCTTCCGCCATCAGGACATTCGCAGCCGCACCGCGCAAAGCCTGGCCAACCAGTACAACATCGACCGCGAGCAGGCGAAGCGCGTGCTGGAAACCACGGTGCAGATGTACGAGCAGTGGCAGGAGCAGAACCCCAAGCTGGCGCACCCGCAGCTTGCCGCGCTGCTGAAATGGGCCGCGATGCTGCACGAGGTGGGGCTGAACATCAACCACAGCGGGATGCACCGCCATTCAGCGTATATTCTGCAAAACAGCGATCTGCCCGGCTTCAACCAGGAGCAGCAAACCATGATGGCGACCCTGGTGCGCTATCACCGTAAAGCCATCAAGCTCGACGATCTGCCGCGCTTCACGCTGTTTAAGAAAAAGCAGTTCCTGCCGCTTATTCAGCTGCTGCGCCTGGGCGTGCTGCTGAACAATCAGCGTCAGGCCACCACCACACCGCCAACGCTGAAGCTGAAAACCGACGATCACCACTGGACGCTGAGCTTCCCGCACGACTGGTTCAGCCAGAACGCGCTGGTCCTGCTGGACCTGGAAAAAGAGCAGCAGTACTGGGAAGCGGTCACCGGCTGGATGCTCAAAATCGAGGAAGATAGCGCCGACGTCGCCGCGTAACGGCTCAGGCGTCCGCCGTGGACGCCTCTGCTTCCAGCAGTGACTCAAGCGGTGCCGGTCTGCCAATCAGATAGCCCTGCACATAATCAATGCCTAGCGCGTGCACCGCGCTACGTATCTCTTCGGTCTCGACATATTCCGCCACCACCAGCATCTTCTTCATGCGCGCCAGATGACAGATAGAGGCCACAATCTGGTAATCCAGACTGTTGTTGACGATATTGCGGATGAAATCGCCGTCGATTTTGAGAATGTCCGCATCCACGCTTTTCAGTCGCGCATAGCTCGCATAGCCGGTACCAAAATCATCGATCGCAATGCGTACCCCCATTTTCTGCAGCTGCCGCAGGATGTGGAGCCCCTGCTCCGCGTTGCAGAAGGTGCTGCACTCCGTCACTTCAAAGATCAGCTGCCACGGCTCAATGGCATATTTCGCCAGCAGGCGACTCACCTCAAGCGGGAACTGCACCCGACACACCGTTGAAGGGGCCAGATTAATGGCAAAGCGCTGGCCGGGCAGCCGTTCGCGATGCGCGGCGAGGAAGCGCAGCGTATGCTCCAGCACCCACAAATCCACCCGCGAAGAGAGGCCAAACTCCTGGGCTATCGGCAGGAATTGTTCAGGGGAGATCAACAGCCCGTTTGCATCAGTCATCCGCAGCAAGACCTCATGATAGCTATCGCCACGCAGGCCGCGTACGGGCTGAACAAGCAGCGTGAATGCGTTGTTATCCAGCGCACGCTGCAGACGACTCATCACCGCGACTTTATCCTTCAGGCTGCGCTGCAGATGGACGGCGCCGCGCTGCTGAAGATTTTCCGGGTGGTTAGAGGAGAGCGACAGATCGGCCACCACCCCCAGTTCCCCCAGCACCAGATAGAGGTGGTTAACCGGCGAACGCACATAGCAGTAGCTCACCCCCACCTGCGGCTGCAGCGGCATGCCGTCCCAGACAAAGCGGAACTGCTTGATGTGCTCGTCCAGCGTTTCAATCCGCTGCTGGTGCGATTCGGCATTAAGGCGAACCGCCATATCACAGCCCGTCAGGTGATAGACCTGCTCATTGGGCTGGAGCGTGCCGTTAATCCATTGCGCCAGCTGCTGTTTGTACTGAATGCGCAGTAACACGCCATAGTTACGGCCCAGAATTTCAAGCTCCGGAACGCGGAGTAAACAGAGCGCCGACCACGGGTTTTTTGCCAGATCTCGCGAAAGCGCCCGCAGGTTAGGCATATGCAGAACCGGGTCGAGCAGCGCCAGCCTGCGGGAGCGTTTGTTCACCGCCCGCTGCCGGGTCGCCAGCATCGACATGTAAATCACCACAAACGAGAAGACCAGATAGCTGGAAGAGGTGATTGCCAGCTGAATGTCGTACCCCTGGTTCACGGGGATATAGCGGTAAAAATAGTGAATAGACACCAGCAGTATCGGGATCCAGATAAGCGAAATCAGCTTATAGCCAAAGCGCATCGCCCCCCAGAGCATCACCGGCATCAGCAGCGACAGGGTGTAGTTAGTGGTGAAAATCGAACTGTTTTCATTCATCGGCAGCAGCAGGAGCGAAAGCAGCCCGGCAAGCGCAATGGCCCAAATCAGAAACTCAGCGCGCGTCACCTTTTTGTCTATCTGGGTACGGATCTGCGAGATGAGGCTTTTGAGATAGCGCGGATGACGAATCAGGCGGATCAGCAGATAACTTAACGGCACGCCCGTCAGACCGCTGACCAGCAAGGCCTGATAGTTGATCAGCGTGCGAATGTTGAGGGGGTTAAGCCCTGCCAGGCTCTGGCGACTCTCATACACGCCCAGATACACCGCAAACTGGAACAACAGCAGAAACAGCGTCGCGGGGCAGAAGGCCTGCCAGAAGATGCGCTGCGCCATCAGCCGTACGTCGCCGTACGCCGTCATATTGCGTCTGGGCGTAAACACCCGGTAGCCGCCCCAGCTAAGCACTATAGGGACAATAAAATGGAGCACGCCGGCGACGGTTTCAAACATCCCGACCGACGGGTAATAGCGGATAAACAGCGACAACACGATCCCGGGAAGGGCTTCCAGACCAAAAAACATCATCAGCGAAAGCAAAAACGAGAGCGGTAAATAATAAAGTGCCGCTATCCCGTCGCCCAGGAGCGTGAACGTATTCGCCACGCTCAGTACGGGCAGTAACCCCACCGGCAAAATAAGCGGCAATGCCCACCAGCGGTTTTTATTGTTTTTAAGTAAAGCGAAAATGTTCATAGATGCCCGGTTAAACCCCTTTTACTCCAGAGGGAAAATAAAGACAGGCATCCAACCTGACCTGACGCCGCCCCGGTGATGTGCAGGGCGAACAGTGTGGAGGAGGGATTTTAAATACCAGAGCCGGGAATCCGTTGACTTAAATCAAACTATTTTATGCAAATAAGCCTTACATGCTTTTTTTTTGAAATAATTTTCCTCATATTATCAATATGGTAAATGCAACAATCAATTTCAATAACAATAATTAATGTAAACACTGACGGTTATTTACACATTGCGGAATTGACCCTGTCTTTCCGCTGTGCCTTAATATCCCCATCGCCCAAAAGGGCATGCCCAGGAAAAAGAGAGTGAGTCAGGCCACGCGTATGCGCAAACGACACCGTTTTAACACCCGAATGACCCGCATCATACTGCTCATCAGCTTTCTGTTTTTCTTTGGCCGCTTCGTTTACTCTTCCATTGGCGCCTGGTATCACCACCAGGACAAAATCCAGTCGCAGCAAACGGGTCTGGTGGTCGACGCCCCCGTGCGCTAGCCACAACATCGGGCTTCCCTGCCCTTAGCTGTTAAAGCACGAATCCACCGTCAATCGTCAGGCTCGCTCCTGTCATATATCCAGACTCTTCTCCCGAAAGCCATGCGGCAAGCGATGCGATCTCCTCTGGCTGCCCAATGCGTTTCAAAGGGATATGTGCAGTGATCTGCTCTTCCATTCCGGCCGTCATATCCGTGGCAACGGGGCCGGGCTGGATATTGTTGATTGTGATCCGTTTCGGAGCCAGATCCAGCGCCAGGTTTTGCACCATGGCTGCCACCGCAGCTTTACTCATCGCATAAACGCTACTTCCTGCATGCCCGGTTCGCACAGCGGTATTGCTGCCAATGGTGATTATCCTCCCCCCTTCCCTCATTCGCTTAGCTGCCGCCTGGACAGAGAGGAAAACGCCGCGCACGTTCACCGACAGGGTGGCGTCCAGATCGTCCAGCTGATAATCCTCAAGCATGCCCAGCCGCAGTACGCCTGCGTTCACTACGGCAACATCCAGCCTGCCGTAGTGGTTAATCGTGGCATCGACCGCGGCCTGAATCGCCGTTGCGTCAGCGCTATCAGCGTTAATCGCCAGCGCCACCCCGCCCGCATCAGTAATTGATGAGACGAGAGCATTAACCCGGTCCGGGCGTGATACCCATGTCACGGCAACGCGATAGCCTTCCTTCGCCAGCCGCGTCGCTATAGCCGCGCCAATTCCGCGTGCGCCGCCGAAAATCAATGCAACTTTTTCACTCTTCATGATGTTTTCTCCGGGAAGTATCCGCATCGGATGGATGCGCCTGAAGGCACCATGCCAGCAAACGTCTCGTCATGCTCAGACGAAATGTATCGCACTGTATCTCCCCCACCTGGCTTACGCATCGATACAAAAATCCCGCTTAAGCAAACAGACGCGATACATAAAAATGGTCTGCTGTCTCTCGTGACATAAACCCACGAGGAGATACCGAAATGATTCGCCAGCATCTGTTACTTCCTTTACTCGCTCTGACGACTTCCGTCTGCGCCGCGCCCCTGAGCGGCCTCAGCGCCGCCGATGTTAATGGCCCAGCCGCCGTTGCGCCGTTGGCACAGCCGCAGCCGCCCGCAAAGCTGATAGTCGATCCACCGCTTGCCGGGCCGCTGAGCAAAGGCGCGGTGTTTATTCAGTACCGGGCCGAAAACCTGCGCATTGAACCTGTATTCGGGCCCGACGCGCTGAAAGTCACTCCACGCATCGGCCACATCCACGTCGTGGTTGATGACGCGCCGTGGCACTGGGCTGACGCCAGCGGAGAGCCGGTGATTCTGGTGGGTCTGCCCGCCGGTAAGCACAAGGTGACGATTATTCTGGCCGATCCGACGCATAAGCCCCTCGATCACAAAACCCTCGAATTCACCGTGCCGCCCCACGCGGCGATCCACCATTTTTAAGGAGTCTGAAGATGAAAGCACTGTCTGTACTGACGGCAGGCCTGCTGGCGCTTTCCGCCAGCGCCTTCGCACAGAGTAAAACCAGCGTTGTGCTGGTGCACGGCGCGTTTGCCGACGGCAGCAGCTGGAATAAGGTGATTACCCGGCTGCAAAAAGACCATACCGAGGTCATCGCCGTTCAGCTCCCGCTTACGTCGCTAAAAGATGACGTAGCGGCCACCCAGCGCGCCATCGCCCGTGCTAAGGGGGACGTCGTGCTGGTCGGTCACTCCTGGGGTGGCACCGTGATTAGCGAAGCGGGCAACGATGCACGGGTCAAATCGCTGGTTTACGTGGCGGCGTTCGCGCCGGATTCCGGCCAGTCGACGGCAGAGCTGGCGAATACCTTCCCGGCCCCGCCCGGAAGTGCAGGCATCGCTAAAACGGCTGAAGGTTACTTATACCTGCCGACCGAAGCCGTCAGGAAGGATTTCGCACCGGATGTCAAACCGGCTGAACAACTGACCATCGCCGCCACGCAGGGGCCAATTAAAGCCGATGCATTTGGCGAAAAGGTCACTCACGCCGCGTGGCACAATAAGCCGAGCTGGTATGTGGTGAGTGAGAATGACAGGATGATTAACCCCGCGCTTGAGCGCGCGATGGCGAAAACGATCCACGCGAAAACCACCGGGGTCGCGGCGAGTCACGTGTCGATGGTGAGCCAGCCAGAGGCCATCGCCCGAACGATTGAGCAGGCGTTAGAAGCAAGGTAAGCGTTTCACAGGCCGGGTAAGCGCAGCGCCACCCGGCAACAAAGGCTGCTTCAGTCCCTGCCAGCGCCGGGATAATCCCGATTAATCCACGCGTGGTCCTCTTCCCAGGTGAACATCCATTTGCGCACCGGACCGGCCATCACGTTGAGGTAGTAGCTGTCATACCCGGCCATCGTCGCCACCGGATGATACCCCTTCGGCACCATCACCACGTCACGGTTGTAGACCGCCATACACTCATCCAGCGTTCTGTCGTCGGTGTAGACGCGCTGCATGCAGAACCCCTGCTCCGGGTTGAGGCGATGATAGTAGGTCTCCTCCAGGTAGGTCTCCTGCGGCGGGTTATCCGTGTCATGCTTGTGGCTCGGGTACGAGCTGGTACAGCCCTCGTTAGTCCAGACCTCCACCACCAGCAGGCTGTCGGCGGGCTTGTCTTCCGACAGGATGTTGTGCACGTAGCGCTGGTTGTGCCCCTTGCCGCGCGCTTCAGCGTCGATATCCTGCGGGGCAATCAGCCGCGTCGGGTACGAGCTCTTGCCCGGCGCGGCGCAGACCGCCAGCTCCAGCGCCGTCAGCGCCTTCACCTGCACCGTCTCCTGCGGGGTAACGTACACTGCCCACGGTTTGATGCGCTCGAAGGGGCTCATCCGCTCGCCGATATCGTTAAACTGCGCGGAAGGCGTGGTGATAGAGGCGCGCCCGGCGACCAGCACCAGGCAGCGTTCTTCCCTGACGGCGGGCAGCGTCAGCGTCTGCCCCTCCTGCAGCTCATACGCCTCAAACCCGACGTACCCCCACCCTGCGCGTTCCGGGGTGACGGACTGAGTGCGCCCCTCCGCGTTCGGCTGCTGCCAGCGTGATAACAGACGTGACATGTCACCTCCTCAAATAAGCCCGGCGTCGCGCGCCAGGCGGCTCAGGTTGTTATACCCCAGACGAGCGTAGGTCAGCGGATGGGCAATCGCCGGGTCCTGCTCGGCCTCCACCACCAGCCAGCCGCGATAGTCCTGCGCCTTCAGCAGACTCATGATCGGCGGATAATCGACGCAGCCGTCGCCCGGCACGGTAAACACGCCGCTCAGCACCGCATCGAGGAAGCTGGTTTTGCGGTTTTTCACGTCCGCCAGCACGTCGGCGCGCACGTCTTTGCAGTGAACGTGGTTGATGCGCGACGCCCAGCGCTGCGCCACCGCCAGCGGATCGGCCCCGGCAAAGGTCAGGTGACCGGTGTCCAGCAGCAGTCCAACCTCTTCGCCGGTGTGGGTCATCAGGTTGTCCACGTCGTCAGCGGACTCAATCACCGTGCCCATATGATGATGGTAAGCAATCTGGACTCCCTGCTGCTGCGTGTAGCGGGCAAATTCGGTGAGCTTCTCGCCGTACTCCTTCCAGCGCGCCTGCGGGAAGCGCGGACGCAGATGCACCGGGGTCTGCTGCTCGCCGTGAATGCAGCCGCTCACTTCCGCAAAGACCAGCACCTTCGCCCCCAGCTCGCGCAGCAGCGTCAGGTGCGGCTGCACGGCGGCGATCTCCTCCTCCACGCTGCGCTCCAGCAGGCGGCCGGAGTACCAGCCGGAGACCAGCTGCAGGTCGTGGCGCTGCAAAATCGGGCCAAGCAGGCGCGCTTCACGCGGGAATTTGTTGCCCAGCTCAAAGCCGGCAAAACCGGCCTCTTTCCCTTCGCTCAGGCAGGTCTCCAGCGAGGTTTCCGCGCCGAGGGAAGGCAGATCGTCGTTCGTCCACGTCAGCGGGTTAATGCCTAATTGCACACTCATTGTTATCTCCATTATGCGTGTCCGCGCTCGCGCCACCAGGCGATAAGCTGCAGATAGTTGTCCCGGATGCGCGCTACCAGCTGCGCATCGTCAATATCGTGCTTCAGCCACGCGCGGGAGGCGTCGCCAAACAG
Organism: Enterobacter cloacae complex sp. P42RS; assembly: GCF_014930595.1. NCBI lineage: Bacteria > Pseudomonadati > Pseudomonadota > Gammaproteobacteria > Enterobacterales > Enterobacteriaceae > Enterobacter > Enterobacter cloacae complex sp. P42RS. The sequence goes on along the minus strand of NZ_JADBRK010000012.1, from coordinate 103,933 downwards.
CGTGCGCCCCACGGCGAAGCCTTTAACCAGCGGCTGCCCCGCTGCGGCCTTGAAGCCAGCGCGCAGCTGTTCCGCCGGAGCGTCCAGACCGAGGATCACCACCCCGCGGCAGTGCGGGTCCCGGCGTTCGATAATCTCGCCGAGCGCCGTCCAGCCGTCGGCGGAAAGCGGCGGCAGCTTCCACCAGTCCGGGTAAATGCCCAGGTTGTAGAAGCGGGAAATGGCGCGCAGGTAGAGCTCGTCGCTGCGCGGCATGCTGGCGGGCAGGATCACCTCCAGCAGCAGCTCGTGCCCGGACCGGCAGCAGGCGTGGTACACCTCAGCGATTTTCTGCTCCTGCTCCAGGCGCAGGCCGTGGGCGTCTTCCGGGTGGAAGAAGACCAGGCACTTCACCACGTGCTCCTGCGGCCAGCTGATAAGCTGGGTGCCGATATTGCCGTGCTCCATCTCCAGCGGCCGGGAGCCCGGCAGCTCAATGGGGCGACCAATCCACCACCCTTCCCCGGTGATCGCGTTCAGCGCGTCCTGACCAAAGGTGCCGTCGCACAGCAGGCCGGCTTTGCCCTCAAGCCCGGCGCGGCTCGCCGCCTCGCGGCTGGCCTGCAGGATCAGCTGCTTCAGCGCCGGAATGCGCTTAAGCGACGCGCCGCACTGCATCGCCATATCCTCAAGCTGGCTGCGGTGATCGAAGGCCATCACGCACAGCTCCGGCCACTCGCGGCGGCGGGTGGTCACCCGGTGGAGATGGTTAAGACGCGGGTCAAGATCCGGGCGCGACACATCCGCAGCGCGGGAGAGATAGTCATCCAGCTCGATTTTGCTCGGCATCGCCGGGGCGCAGCCGTGGCGCGAGACCACCAGCGCGCCACAGGCGTTGGCGTAGCGGCACGCCTGCTCCCAGCCCTCGTCGTTCAGGTAGCCGCGCAGCAGGCCGGACATAAACGCGTCCCCCGCCCCGAGAACGTTCAGCACCTCCACGCGCACGCCGGTCACCGTCAGGCCGTCGTCCAGCCGGGACGGAATGGCGTCGGTATAGACCGAGCAGCCCAGCGCGCCGCGCTTGCAGACCAGCGTTGCGTGACTCACGTCGCGCACCTGCCCCAGCGCCTGCAGCGTATCCGTGCTGCCGCCCGCAATGTGGAACTCCTCTTCGGTGCCGACAATGACGTCGAAGAGGTGCAGTACCTCCTGCAGCTCGCGGGTGACCTGGTCGGCGGCGATAAAGCGCGTTTCGCCGTCGCCTAAGGAGGTGAGCCCCCACAGCACCGGACGGTAGTCGATGTCCAGCACCGTGCGCACGCCGTGACGGCGGGCATAGCCCAGCGCCGTCAGCACCGCCTCGCGGGTCTGCGGATGAGAAAGGTGGGTCCCGGTGATGGCAAGACAACGTGCGGAGGCAATGTAGCTTTCGTCCACATCGCTGGCGGTAATCGCCATATCCGCGCAGTTATCGCGATAAAAAATCAGAGGAAAGGTGTCCCGGTCTTTAATGCCGAGTAGCACCAGCGCCGTGAGGCGCTCTTTATCGGTAATCAGATGGCTGGTATCGCAGCCTACCTGGTTGAGCTCTTCGCGCAGGAAGCGGCCCATATGTTCATCGCCGACGCGCGCCAGCATCGACGAGCGCAGGCCCTGGCGCGCGGTGCCGTACGCCACGTTGCCGGAGGATCCGCCAAGGTATTTGGCGAAGCTCGACACGTCCTCCAGGCGGGCACCAATCTGCTGACTATAGAGGTCTACCGCCACGCGGCCCATGCATATCACATCAAACTGCTTTTCCACGTTGATACCTCATCAGACAATGTCGTTCACGTTCAGCCAGCGGCCTTCCCGGTGCGAGAGCGCAATCGCGTCCAGCACGCGCGACACCTTCCAGCCCTCTTCGAAGTCCGGCCACATCGGCGCGTCGGCGGCAATCCCGTCCACCAGGTCGCGCACCTCCACCGTTTTTTGATCGTTAAAGCCAATTCCGTGGCCTGCGCCCATGCAGAACGCGGCGTAGTCCGGGTGCGCCGGGCCGACGAGCAGCGTGCGGAACCCCTGACGGTTCACCGGATCGTCATGCAGATAGAGCTTTAGCTCCGCCATGCGCTCCTGGGTGAAGCTGATGGCGCCCTTCGTCCCGGTGATCACGTACGAGAGCCCCATCTTGCGGCCGCAGGCGACGCGGGAGGTTTCAATAACACCCTGCGCCCCGCCCGCGAAGCGCACCATCGCGTGGGCCTGATCCTCGTTTTCCACCGCAATCATCTCTGACGATCCGGCCTTCGCCGGGCGCGCCGGGACCACGATCTTCAGATCGCCGCAGACCTGCTCAATATCGCCCACCAGGTACTGAGCCATATTGACGATATGCGCCGCGAGGTCGCCCAGCGCGCCCAGCCCGGCGGTCTCTTTAAAGCAGTGCCAGTGGATGGGCGACAGCGGGTCGGCCATATAATCTTCGTTGTGGGTGCCGTAGAAGTGGATCACATCGCCTATCTCGCCGCTGGCGATAATCTCCTTCGCCAGCTGCGCCGTCGGGTTCTTCATGTAGTTGAACCCCACCAGCGTTTTCACCCCAGCCCGCTTCGCGGCGTCGACCATCTCGCGCGCATCGTGGGCGTTGAGCGCCAGCGGCTTCTCCGAGTAGACGTGCTTGCCGTGGCGGATCGCCTCCAGCGCCATCTCTTTATGCAGGTGGTTGGGTGAGCAAATATCCACCACGTCAATGGCCGGGTCGGCCACCAGCGCCCGCCAGTCTCCCGTTGAACGGTTAAAGCCAAACGCCCGGGCGCGCTCTGCCGCCAGCTCCGGCGTGACTTCCGCCACCATCTCGCGCACCAGCCTGCCGCGCAGGTTGAACACCGTCGGGGCCTGGGCATAGGCGATAGCGTGCGCCTTGCCGATATACCCGGTGCCAATCAATCCAATACGAACCTCTTTCATCACGATCCTCACAGTGCGCCGCGACGGCTCTTGGCGTAGGTATCAAACGCCACCGCCAGAACGATAATTAACCCGGTGATAATCTGCTGGTAGTAGGCCGAGACGTTCATCAGCACCAGACCGTTAATCAGAATACCCATGATGATGGAGCCGATAATGGTGCCGCCGATGCGCCCGTAGCCGCCCATCAGCGAGGTGCCGCCAATCACCACCGAGGCGATGACGCGCAGCTCAAAGGAGATCCCGGCCACCGCCTCGGCGCTCCCCAGACGCGCGCTCAGGATGAAGCCCGCCAGCCCGGCCAGACAGCCAATCAGCACGTAGACGCTGACGAGCACGCGCTTGACGTTCACCCCCGCCAGGCGCGCCGCCTCCGGGTTGCCGCCGATGGCGTAGACGAAGCGGCCCCAGCGGGTTTTATGCAGCGCCAGATAGCCGCCGACGGCGACGATGGCGAAGATCCAGATCGGAATGGAGATGCCGAGCAGCTCGCCGCGTCCCCACCAGCGGTAGCCAGGGTCGAAACCGGCAATCGGTGCGCCGTCGTTGATCACCAGGGTCAGGCCGCGCCAGATGGTCATCCCGCCGAGGGTGACGATAAACGGCGGCAGGCGCAGGCGGGTGACACCCAGGCCGTGCAGGAAGCCAATCGCCGTGCCCATCGCCAGACAAATCCCCAGCCCGATCAGCCAGCTCATGCCGCCCCAGGCGTTCGGGTCGACGGTGGTGAAGTTATCGCCCTTAATGACGTACGCCGCGGTCATGGCGCACACCGCCAGGATGGAGCCCACGGAGAGGTCTATCCCGGCGGTCAGAATGACGAAGGTCATCCCCACGGCCATGATCCCGTAGATGGAGACTTCGGTCAGGATGTTGAAAATATTGCGTTCAGAGAAAAAGTTACTGTTCTGCGACTGAAAGAAGATCAGCAGCAGGATCATGAAAATCAACACCCCGAAGCGCTCGAAGAAGGCGATGGGATCGATGCGTCCGGCGCGTTTGACCGGGGCCTGCGTTTTAGAAATCATCTGCGTCATGAGAAACTCCGTTATGCCGCGTTCAGGGCGTTGTGGTTGATGGCCATCATCGTCATCAGCCGTTCTTCGTTAGCGTCGTCACCGTGGATCTCGCCGGTCACCCGGCCTTCGCTGAGGGTGATGATCCGGTCAGACACCGCCATCACTTCAGGCAGATCGGAGGAGATCACGATCACCGCCACGCCCTTTTTCGCCATGTCAAACAGCACCTGGTGCACTTCCGATTTGGTCCCCACGTCAATGCCGCGCGTCGGCTCATCGACGATCAGCACCCGCGGGTTGAGCGCCATGCAGCGCGCGAGGATCACCTTCTGCTGGTTACCGCCGGAGAGCTTGCGCACCTCCTGCGCGCTGTTGACCATTTTGATCTGCAGGGCCTGGCGATAGGACTCAATCAGATCGTCCTCTTTACGGGTGTTCACGAACCAGCGCCACTGCAGCAGTGAGGATAGGCACGAGAGCGACAGGTTGTCGCGAATCGACAGCCCGAGCACCGCCCCCTCTTTTTTACGGTCTTCGGGCACCAGCGCCACGCCCTGGTCGAGGGCATACAGCGGGTCGCGCGGCTGGTACGGCACGCCGTCCAGCTCAAAGCTCCCGGAAGTAAAGGCGTCTGCGCCAAACAGGCAGCGGGCCACCTCGGTGCGTCCCGCGCCCACCAGCCCGGCAATGCCCAGAACTTCCCCGGCATGGACGTGGAAGCTGATGTCGTGCAGGGCGATGCCATGCGGATCCAGCGGCGGCTTTTCGCGGCTTAGCCCCTTCACCGCCAGGCGGACAGGTTTGTCCTGATGATGGGTTTCGCTGGCGGGGCGACGGTTAAAGGCCACGTCGCGCCCGACCATCAGGCGGATCAGCTGTTCGACGTTGGTCTCCGCTACCGCGCCAGTGCCGGTGAAGCGGCCGTCCTGAAATACGGTGAAGCGATCGCAGAGCTGGAAAACTTCGTGCAGGCGGTGGGTAACGTAAATAATGCTCACGCCGCGGTTTTTAAGCTCCCGCACCACGCGGTGCAGGCTTTCCACCTCGCTGTCGCTCAGCGCGGCGGAAGGTTCGTCCATGATGATCAGGCGAGCGTTGAGGGTCAGCGCCCGGGCGATCTCCACCATCTGCTGCTGGGCGACGCTCAGACGAGCGACAGGCGTGGTCGGCGCAACGTTTAGCTGCAGGTAATCGAGAATGACCTGCGCCTCCTGATTTACCGCCCTTTCGTCGACGATCAGGTTCCGTTTACGCGGCTCGCGCCCGAGAAACATGTTTTCCGCGACGGTCATGTTGGGCAGCAGGTTGAATTCCTGATAGATGGTGATAATGCCCTTGTTCTGCCGTTCCACCGGGGAGTCGTCCACCGGCAGCATTTCGCCGTTGAACCAGATATCCCCGCGGGTTTGCGGCTGCGCGCCCGCAAGCGCCTTCAGCAGCGTAGATTTTCCCGCTCCGTTTTCCCCCAGCAGGGCGTGGATCTCCCCCGCGCCGACGGTCAGCTGGGCGCTGCTTAGCGCCCAGACGCCGGAAAAGCTTTTTGCCAGGTCGGTCACTTTCAGTAAGGGTTGCGACATCGGTCTGCTCCTCCTCATGTTGAGCCGCCAGAGGCGGCTCGGGACATATCAGTTACCGGCCTCACCGATACGCTCAGCCTGCTGCAGGTTCTCTTTGGTGATAAGCGTTGGCGGGTAGTCGGCCCCGGTGATGGCTTTCTTCTCGCGCACGTTGGCCACCAGCTGGCTCATCGCCGTCTGCACCGCAAAGCCCGGACGCTGATCCGCCGTTACCGCCAGCCAGCCGTCGCGCACGCGGGCCAGCGCTTCCGGTACCGCATCAAAGCCAGTCACGAGGATTTCACCCGGCTTCACGCCCTGGCTCTGCAGGGCTTCAATCGCGCCCAGCGCCATATCGTCGTTGGCGGAGAGGATCACCTGCGGGCGTTTCGGTAGCGAAGGCAGAACGCTTTCGACGATGCGCATCCCTTCAGAACGCATCCAGTTGCCGGTCTGATCGGCGACGATCTTGTACTTATCCCCGCCCGCCTTCAGGCTGTCGCGGATCCCTTTGGTGCGTTCAATATTGGAGGAGGAGCCCGGCTGGCCGGTGAGCAGGATGATCTCTGCCCCGTCGGGGAATTTGGTTTTGACGAAGTCGCCAATCGCCTGGCCGCCTTTGTAGTTGTTGGCGCCAAAGTGGGGCACTTTCTTCTGGCTGTCGACGGAGCGGTCTAGGGTGACCACCGGCAGCTTCGCATCCTGAATTTCATCCACCGCGCTGGAGACCGCGTTCACGTCGTTCGGGGAGACGATAAAGCCCTGCGCCCCGCGGGTGATGGCGTTTTCCAGGTCAGCCACCTGCTTGGGTGAACTGCCCTGCCCGTCCAGCACCTGAAGCTTCACGCCCATCTCTTTTGCGGCTTTTACCGCCGTGCGCTGCATGTGAACCTCAAACGGCATAGCCAGGTTTGGCGTACTGAACACAATTTGCTCGTTTTCGGCGAGGGCGGCCCCGGACGTCATGGCGATGAGGGCGGCTAAGATCAGTTTTTTCATTATTATGTCTCTCTGTGTAGGGTTGTTGTGTTTAGAGGACGATCTCGCGCTGGCTACGCAGCGACTCCAGCGCTTTATCCGCGAGGTACAGCGCACGTTCACCATCATCGCCGCTGCAGTCAGGCACCGCTTCGCCGCGCAGGACCGCAACAAAGTGTTCCCATTCCGCGGCGTAAGCGGATTTGTAGCGCTGCAGGAAGAAGTGTTCCGGCAGCGCGCTGGTGCAGCCCTCTTTGCCGTAGTGCTGCACCTGGTTTTCCAGAATATTGCCGGCGCACAGCAGCCCTTCGGAGCCGTGCAGCTCCAGGCGCTGGTCGTAACCGTAAGAGGAGCGGCGGCTGTTGACGATGGTCGCCATCGCGCCGGAGGCATATTTCAGAACGATAAACGCGGTATCGATATCCCCCGCCTCGCCAATCGCCGGATCCACCAGGTTACTGCCCTGGGCATACACCGACACCGGCTCTTCGCCCATGATGAAACGGGCCATGTCGAAGTCGTGAATGGTCATATCGCGGAACATGCCGCCGGAGACGCGCACGTACTCCGCGGGCGGCGGAGACGGGTCGCGGGAGATGATCAGCAACGATTCCGGCTTGCCGATGCGTCCGGCCTGGGCATCGGTTTTCACGCGGCGGAACTGCGGGTCAAAGCGGCGGTTAAAGCCGATGAACAGCGGCACGTCGTACTCTTTAACCACTTTCAGGCAGTCGCGCACGCGGGCGAGGTCGAGGTGTACCGGCTTTTCGCAGAAGATAGCCTTGCCGTGGCGGGCGGCCATTTCAATCAGATCCGCGTGGGTGTCGGTGGCGGAGGCGATCAGCACGGCGTGAACGTTAGGGTCGGTCATCGCCTCATCCACGCTCTGCTGGCGGGCCTGATACTGTGCGGCGAGACGGGTGGCAAATTCCTGATTCGGGTCAACCACGGACCAGAGCGTAGTCGCGCCGTGGCTGGCGATGTTAGCTGCATGTACCTGGCCAATTCGGCCAGCGCCCAGTAAAGCAATGTTAAACATAACGGCTCCCGGTGTTGGTGAATGCTGTGAACTAACGACCCTATAAATAAAACATTTATTTCATTTTTATAAATAGTGAAAATTATGTTTTTGAGTGCGGGTTAACACTTTTGAGATGAATGAGATAAATTTTGTTATCAATCTCACAACATGAAAGAAGGTACTGCTCACCCCTCACCCCGGCCCTCTCCCCAAAGGAGCGAGGGAGAAAAGAGTGCACCACCCCATCCCCTCTCCACTTTTGGGAGAGGGTTAGGGTGAGGGGGAAATGAAATGAAAATTTCGTTAAGACAGGAAAACTCAATACTGACGGGCTTTTTTCACCTGCGCCTGCGTTTGCTCCGCGGCCTCACGCACGGCAGACGACTCTGCCACCTGCGCGTCACCGGTTCGCCACCACGAGGCGTAGTCATGGGTCATGGTCTTCGGCAATACCTTGATGTCCAGCAGCGTCGGGCCCGGGTGGGCGCGTGACGCCTCAAGCGCCGACCGCAGGCTCTGCTCGTCGTTCACCCGCCACGCGCGACAGCCGTAGCTTTCCGCGTTTTGCGCAAAATCGACTTTCACCAGCGGCCCGTCAAGCCGCCCGGTTTCCGGGTTGCGATGACGGTTTTCCGTGCCAAAGCTGCCCATTCCGTGCCCCATCTGCAGGTTGTTGATGCAGCCGAAGCTGGCGTTATCAAACAGCAGAACGGTGACCTTAATGCCCTCCTGCACCGCGGTTTGCAGCTCGGAGTGCAGCATCATGTAGGAGCCATCCCCCACCATGGCGTAAACCGGCTGCTCGGGGCGGGCGAGCTTCGCGCCGATGGCCGCCGCAATCTCGTAGCCCATGCAGGAGTAGCCGTACTCCAGGTGATAGCTGTCCGGCGTTTTGACCTGCCAGAGGCGCTGTAAATCGCCCGGCAGCGAACCGGCCGCGCCCACCACGATGGCGTTATCTTCCACATGCTGATTGATCAGTCCCAGCACCCGCGTCTGGGTCAGGCGGGTATTGAGCGTCTCGCCGTATTCCGCCAGCTGCGCGTCCAGATGCCCCGCCACTTCGGGCGCGTCGTCCGGATGCCACTGGCGATCCCACAGGCGGCGGCACTCATCGCGCCACGCGGATTTCGCCTGGGCAATCGCCTCTCCCCAGCCGCTGCGGTAATCGCCGAGCGCGTGGGTTAAGGCCTGGAGCCCGGTTTGGGCATCGGCGATCAGCGCGGTGGCGTCCAGCTTCAGGGCGTCAAACTCGGCCACGTTCAGCAGCAGGAATTCGACGTCCGGGTGGGAAAAGAGCGCCTTAGAGCCGGTGGTAAAGTCGGTCAGGCGCGTGCCGACGCCAATCACTAAGTCAGCCTGTGGCGCGAGCTGGTTGGCGGCCATTCCGCCCGTCACTCCTACGCCGCCGAGGTTAAGTGGGTGGTCACTTACCAGCGCCCCCTTCCCGGCCTGCGTTTCGGCAAACGGCAGCTGCAGCGTCTCGACAAATTCGCGAAATGCCTCATGCGCGCCGGAGTAGCGCACGCCGCCGCCGCACACCACCAGCGGACGGCGCTTGCGGGCGATCAGCGCCCGCGCCTGCGCCAGTCGCTGCGGATCGGGCGGACGGCGTTCGATGTAGTGCACCCGACGCGCGAAGAAGCTTAGCGGGTAGTCCCACGCTTCCCCTTGCACGTCCTGCGGCAGACAGAGGGTCACCGCTCCGGTATCTGCGGGGTCAGTAAGCGTTCGCATCGCGCTTAGCATGGCGCTCATGAGCTGCTCGGGGCGGTTGATGCGGTCCCAGTAGCGGGAAACCGGACGGAAGCAGTCGTTGGTGCTGATGCTGAGATCGTGATACTGCTCGATCTGCTGCAGCACCGGGTCCGGCTGGCGGCTGGCGTAGATATCGCCCGGCAGCAGTAAAAGCGGGATGCGGTTCGCCGTGGCGGTGGCCGCCGCCGTGACCATATTGGCGGCGCCCGGCCCGACCGAGGAGGTGACGGCAAAAATGCGCTGGCGGCGGTGCTGTTTGGCGAATCCCGTCGCCATGTGGGCGATGCCCTGCTCGTTGCACCCCTGCATGATTTTCAGATGACCGGGATCCTGCTCCAGCGCCTGGCCAATACCCAGCACGTTGCCGTGCCCAAAGATCGTCGCCACGCCCTCCACGAAGGGCGTTTCGTTGCCGTCAACGCTGACGTACTGTTGATTCAGGAACCGGACCAGCGCCTGGGCCATGGTCATACGTTCGGTTTGCATAATGCCTCCTGTCAGCCCAGCGTCGGCATGGAGAACGCAGCGCCTGTCTCCTGCTGCATTTCCGGCCAGCGCGCGGTGATGGTTTTCATTCGGGTGTAGAAACGCACGCCGTCGTTGCCGTGCACGTTGAGCGCGCCAAAGATGGAACGCTTCCAGCCACCGAAACTGTGGAATGCCATCGGCACCGGGATCGGCACGTTGACCCCCACCATGCCCGCCTGCACCTCTTCGCAGAAGCGGCGCGCGCAGCCGCCGTCACGGGTGAAGATCGCCGAGCCATTACCATATTCATGGCGGTTAATGAGGTCCACCGCGCTGGCGTAATCTGCTACGCGCACCACAGAAAGCACCGGGCCAAAAATCTCTTCTTTATAGATGGTCATCTCCGGTGTGACGTTATCGAACAGCGTCGGCCCGACGAAGTAGCCCTGCTCGTGGCCCTTCACGCTGAAGCCGCGCCCGTCCACGCGCAATTTCGCCCCCTGCGCTTCCCCGCTGTCGATATAGCCCAGCACCTTGCTGCGGTGCGCGGAGGAGATAAGCGGCCCCATTTCGTTTTCCGGTGTTTGGTCCAGCCCCGGCCCGACGCGCAGCGCTTCAATCTGTTTTTCCAGCCTGGTGCAGAGGTCATCGGCGGTTTTATCCCCCACCGCCAGCACCACCGAGAGCGCCATGCAGCGTTCCCCCGCCGCGCCGTAGGCCGCACCCATGATGGCGTTGGTCGCCATCTCCATGTCAGCATCCGGCATTAAAATGCAGTGGTTTTTCGCGCCGCCCAGCGCCTGACAGCGCTTACCGTGGGCGGAGGCGGTCTGGTAAATGTATTCGGCAATCGGCGTGGAGCCGACAAAGCTCACCGCCTGCACGCGCGGGTCGGTCAGGAGCACGTCAACGGACTCTTTATCCCCCTGCACCACGTTGAAGACGCCGTCCGGCAGGCCTGCCTCTTTTAGCAGCTGTGCCAGCGCGAGCGCGAGAGAAGGGTCTTTTTCCGACGGCTTCAGCACGAAGGTATTCCCGGTCGCCAGCGCAATGGGGAACATCCACATCGGCACCATCGCCGGGAAGTTAAACGGCGTGATCCCGGCGCAGACGCCGAGCGGCTGCATCAGCGAGTGGCTGTCGACGCCGGTACCGACGTTCGCAGAGTGTTCACCCTTTTGCAGATGCGGGATACCGCAGGCAAATTCCACCACTTCCAGGCCGCGGGTCAGTTCGCCCACCGCGTCGGAGAAAACCTTGCCGTGCTCTTCGCTGATGATGCGGGCCAGGCGCGTCATGTTCTCTTCCAGCAGCGCCTTGAAGCGGAACATCACGCGCGCGCGCTTAAGCGGAGCCTGGCGCGCCCACGCGGGAAACGCCTGCTGCGCGGCGGCAATCGCCTGCTCCGTTTCCTGCGCCGTACTCATCACCACCTGGCGGATCTGCTCGCCGGTGGCCGGGTTGAAGATCGCCTGAACGCGCTGGCCTGAACCAGTGACACATTCGCCGTGAATAAAATTCGCTACCGTCTCCATCCTTAACCTCTCGCTGTTGATACGTGACTGTTACCTGAACGCTGTGTACAGGACACTATATATGAAACAAATATTCCATTTTAAGTTGAAATAAAATAAATGATGATTATTGTGATCAAGGATGGATTTTTATGTTAACAGCCAGCAACACTGACGCTGCGTGCGCTATTAAGGGATTTCGGGCGAGGAAATGACTGAAGCTTCTGTTTCATTTTTGCTGCCAGATGGATGGCCGACATTTAAAAGACGCAGTTTTGCGTTTAGAATCATCAGACTGTATTTGGGGGATAACATGACGACAGCAACCAGCCTGAACGAACTGCAGCAGCAAATCCGCGATCGCTACGATAGCCTGAGCAAGAGGCTGCAGCAGGTCTCCCGCTACGTGCTGGATAACACCAACAGCGTAGCCTTTGATACGGTTGCCGTCATTGCCGAGCGCGCCGACGTGCCGCCTTCGACGCTGATCCGCTTTGCCAACGCCTTTGACTTCACCGGCTTCAACGAAATGAAACAGCTGTTTCGCATGAACCTGGTGGAGGAGACTGCCAGCTACAGCGACCGCGCGCGGCTGTTCCGCGAAATGGAGAGCGAGGCCGTGCCGGAAACGCCGCTCGATATTCTGCAGGAGTTCGCCCGCTCGAACGCGCAGGCGCTGCAGCAGCTGGCCGCCCGCGCCGAGCCGGAAATGCTGGAGCGCGCGGTACAGCTGCTGGCCGACGCCGACACTATCTACATCGCCGGACTGCGCCGCTCGTTTAGCGTCGCGGCCTACCTCACCTACGCCCTGAGCCACCTGGAGTGCCGCCCTATCCTGCTCGACGGCATGGGCGGGATGCTGCGCGAGCAAATCAGCCGCATTAAGGCGCGCGACATCGTGGTGTCGATCAGCTTCTCGCCATACGCGGAAGAGACGGTGATGGTCAGCGAAACCGCCGCCAGCGTCGGCGCCCGGCAGATCGTGATTACGGACAGCCAGATAAGCCCCCTGGCAACGTTCAGCGATCTCTGCTTTGTGGTGAAAGAGGCGCAAGTGGATGCGTTCCGGTCTCAGTCGGCGACGCTGTGCCTGGTGCAGTCGCTGGTGGTGGCGCTGGCGTATCGGTTGGGTGAAGGGAAATAAGGCAATAAAAAACCCCCTGCGCAGGCAGAGGGTTTGGGTGTTAATTCAGAGGGAAATCATTCCCACTCAATCGTAGCCGGTGGCTTACCGCTGATGTCATATACGACTCGCGATATCCCATTGACTTCGTTGATTATTCTGTTAGACACGCGGCCTAAGAAGTCATACGGCAGATGCGCCCAGTGCGCGGTCATGAAGTCGATGGTTTCCACCGCACGCAGGGAGACAACCCAGTCGTACTTACGGCCATCGCCCATGACGCCTACAGAGCGAACCGGCAGGAACACGGTGAACGCCTGGCTTACTTTGTTGTACAGGTCAGCTTTGTGCAGCTCTTCGATGAAGATCGCGTCCGCGCGACGCAGCAGGTCGCAGTACTCTTTCTTCACTTCGCCCAGCACGCGCACGCCCAGACCCGGACCCGGGAACGGGTGACGGTAGAGCATGTCGTACGGCAGACCCAGTTCCAGACCTATTTTACGCACTTCGTCTTTGAACAGCTCGCGCAGCGGTTCAACCAGACCCATCTTCATCTCTTTCGGCAGGCCGCCCACGTTGTGGTGAGATTTGATGACGTGCGCTTTACCGGTTGCGGAGGCCGCAGACTCGATCACGTCCGGGTAGATGGTACCCTGCGCCAGCCACTTCACGTCTTCCAGCTTCAGCGCTTCTTCGTCGAACACTTCGACGAAGACGCGACCGATGATCTTACGTTTCGCTTCCGGATCGTTCTCGCCTTTCAGCGCGTCCAGGAAGCGCTGCTCGCCTTCCACGTGAACGATGTTCAGACCGAAGTGGTCGCCGAACATGTCCATGACCTGCTTCGCTTCGTTCAGACGCAGCAGACCGTTGTCCACGAAGACGCAGGTCAGGTTTTTGCCAATGGCACGGTGCAGCAGCATCGCGGTGACGGAGGAGTCCACGCCGCCGGAGAGGCCGAGGATCACTTTGTCATCGCCAACCTGCTGGCGGATACGCTCCACGGCGTCGTCGATGATTTTTGCCGGGGTCCACAGGGCTTCACACTGACAGATGTCACGCACGAAGCGCTCCAGCATGCGCATACCCTGACGGGTGTGGGTCACTTCCGGGTGGAACTGCACGCCGTAGAAGCGCTTTTCTTCGTTCGCCATGATCGCAAACGGACAGCTTTCGGTGCTGGCAACGGTCACGAAGTCGGACGGGATGGCGGTGACTTTGTCGCCGTGGCTCATCCACACGTCCAGCAGCGGCTTGCCGTCTGCGGTCAGGGAGTCTTCGATACCGCGCACCAGCGCGCTGTCGGTGACAACTTCAACCTGCGCGTAGCCGAACTCACGTTCGTTAGAGCCTTCTACGTGGCCGCCCAGCTGCATCGCCATGGTCTGCATGCCGTAGCAGACGCCGAATACCGGCACGCCCGCTTCGAACACGTACTGCGGCGCGCGCGGGCTGTTCGCTTCGGTGGTGCTTTCCGGGCCGCCGGACAGGATGATGCCGCTTGGATTGAATTCGCGAATCTGTGCTTCCGTGACATCCCACGCCCAGAGCTCACAGTAAACGCCCAGTTCACGTACGCGACGCGCCACCAGCTGAGTGTACTGAGAACCGAAGTCCAGGATGAGAATGCGATGTTTATGAATGTTTTCCGTCATTGACGCTAATTCCGAGGCAAGTGAAACAGATTAAATAAATCGCCCGACACGAGGTCGGGCGAAGAAAAATCAGGAGCCCAGACGATAGTTCGGGGACTCTTTGGTGATCGTCACGTCGTGAACGTGGCTCTCCTGGATACCCGCGCCGCTGATGCGTACGAATTCCGCTTTAGTACGCAGCAGGTCAATGGTACCACAGCCGGTCAGACCCATACAGGAACGCAGGCCGCCCATCTGCTGGTGAATGATCTCTTTCAGACGGCCTTTATAGGCCACGCGGCCTTCGATACCTTCCGGTACCAATTTGTCAGCAGCGTTATCGGTCTGGAAGTAACGGTCAGAGGAACCTTTGGACATCGCGCCCAGGGAGCCCATCCCACGGTAAGATTTGTAAGAACGGCCCTGGTAGAGTTCGATTTCGCCCGGGGATTCTTCGGTACCAGCGAGCATGGAGCCTACCATTACGGCAGCAGCGCCCGCGGCGATGGCTTTAGCGATGTCGCCAGAGAAGCGGATACCGCCGTCAGCGATAACCGGAATACCGGTGCCTTCCAGCGCTTCAACCGCGTCAGAAACCGCGGTGATCTGCGGAACGCCCACGCCGGTCACGATACGGGTGGTACAGATAGAGCCAGGGCCGATACCCACTTTCACCGCGCTGCAGCCGGCGTCAGCCAGCGCGCGAGCGCCTGCGCCCGTCGCCACGTTGCCGCCGATGATCTGCAGGTCAGGGTATTTTGCACGGGTGTCACGAATACGCTGCAGCACGCCTTCGGAGTGGCCGTGGGAGGAGTCAATCAGCAGGACGTCAACGCCCGCCGCCACCAGCGCGTCAACGCGCTCTTCGTTACCTGCACCCGCGCCTACGGCAGCGCCGACGCGCAGACGGCCATGCTCGTCTTTACAGGCGTTCGGTTTACGTTCTGCTTTCTGGAAATCTTTAACGGTGATCATGCCGCGCAGGTGGAAGTTCGCATCCACAACCAGCGCTTTCTCAACGCGTTTTTCGTGCATTTTCGCCAGCACCACGTCGCGAGTTTCGCCTTCGCGGACGGTCACCAGACGCTCTTTTGGCGTCATGTAGACGCTGACAGGCTGGTTCAGGTCAGTCACGAAGCGCACGTCACGACCGGTGATGATGCCCACCAGTTCATTGTCTTCGGTCACTACCGGGTAGCCGGCAAAGCCGTTACGTTCGGTCAGGGCTTTCACTTCGTGCAGGGTAGTGGTTGGCAGAACAGTCTGAGGATCGGACACGATGCCGGACTCATGCTTCTTCACGCGGCGAACTTCTTCTGCCTGACGTTCGATAGACATGTTTTTGTGGATAAAGCCAATGCCGCCTTCCTGTGCCAGGGCGATAGCCAGGCGCGCTTCAGTCACGGTGTCCATTGCCGCGGAGAGCATAGGAATGTTCAGACGAATGGTTTTCGTCAACTGCGTGCTGAGGTCGGCAGTATTCGGCAGAACGGTGGAATGAGCGGGAACGAGGAGGACGTCGTCAAACGTCAGTGCTTCTTTAGCGATACGTAGCATGGGCAATATCTCTGACCTGGGTGGTTAAATATTGCCGTGGCATTATACAGAGCGTAACCGATTGCATCTACACTTTTTTGAAAAAATGCTTGCGAATGCCTCTCAGCAGGTTACTATCGACTGAATAACTTGCTGATTTAGAATTTGATCCCGCTCACATGTTATCCTCTCAATCCCCCTCAATTTATACTGTCAGCCGCCTTAATCAGACGGTGCGTTTGCTGCTTGAGCAGGAAATGGGGCAGGTCTGGATCAGCGGTGAAATCTCAAACTTCACGCAACCGTCTTCCGGACACTGGTATTTTACCTTAAAAGACGATACCGCCCAGGTGCGCTGCGCGATGTTCCGCAACAGCAACCGTCGCGTGACGTTCCGTCCGCAGCACGGCCAGCAGGTTCTGGTTCGCGCCAATATAACCCTGTATGAACCGCGCGGTGATTATCAGATTATCGTCGAGAGCATGCAGCCTGCGGGCGAAGGTCTGCTGCAGCAGAAGTACGAACAGCTTAAAGCCAAACTCTCTGAGGAAGGTTTGTTCGACCAGCAGTTCAAAAAACCGCTGCCCTCACCCGCCCACTGCGTTGGGGTCATCACCTCGAAAACCGGTGCAGCGCTGCACGATATTTTGCACGTGCTTAAGCGTCGCGACCCTTCCCTGCCCGTCATCATCTACCCGACCGCCGTTCAGGGTGACGATGCGCCAGGCCAGATTGTACGCGCCATTGAACTGGCAAATGCGCGTAAGGAGTGTGACGTGTTGATCGTCGGGCGCGGCGGCGGCTCGCTGGAAGACCTGTGGAGCTTTAACGACGAGCGCGTGGCGCGGGCAATCTTTGCAAGCGATATCCCCGTGGTGAGCGCCGTCGGGCATGAAACGGACGTGACAATCGCGGATTTTGTTGCGGATCTGCGTGCGCCTACCCCGTCCGCGGCGGCGGAAGTGGTGAGCCGTAACCAGCTGGAGCTGCTGCGTCAGCTTCAGAACGGCCAGCAGCGTCTTGAGATGGCGATGGACTACTTCCTTGCCAACCGTACCCGCCGCTTTACCCAGCTTCATCACCGTCTTCAGCAGCAGCACCCGCAGCTTCGTCTGGCGCGTCAGCAGACCGTGCTGGAACGCCTGCGTCAGCGCATGAACTTTGCGCTTGATAATCAGCTTAAGCGCGCGGTGACTCGCCAGCAGCGTGTGACCCAGCGCCTGAACCAGCAGAATCCGCAGCCGAAAATCTATCGTGCGCAAACGCGCATTCAGCAGCTGGAATATCGTCTGGCGGAGACTCTCCGGGCGCGCCTGAGCACCACACGTGAGCGTTTTGGCAACGCGGTGACCCATCTGGAAGCCGTCAGCCCCCTCTCCACGCTGGCGCGCGGCTATAGCGTAACGACGGCAGCGGACGGCAAAGTGCTGAAGCAAACCAAACAGGTGAACACCGGTGACGTTCTTACCACCCGCCTGTCTGACGGCTGGGTGGAAAGCGAAGTGAAATCAATTAAACCGGTGAAAAAGACGCGTCAGCGCAAAACCGGATAATTCTTCGCCGGTTACTTACTATACTGCTGCTATTCCCTTTTTTAATAAGGAGAGCAGCATGTCCCATCTTCGTAGCGTTATTCCCCCTTATATTCTTCGTCGTATTATCGAAAGCGGTTCCGAACCGCAGCAGCGCTATGCCCGTCAGACCTTAACCCACGTCCAGACGCTGATGGCGCATATGCCGGGCAAACCCGCCGCGCCGCACGTGAATAAAGCCGGTCAGCTTGAGCGCGATATCTACGATGCGAAACAGACCCAGGAGCTGCCGGGTACCCAGGTGCGTTACGAGGGCCAGCCGTCGAATGGCGATGTGGCCGTGGACGAGGCGTACGATTATTTGGGTATCACCCATGATTTCTTCTGGAAAGAATATCAGCGCGATTCGCTCGATAATAAGGGGCTGATTTTGACCGGCACCGTTCACTATGGTCGGGAATATCAGAACGCCTTCTGGAACGGTCAGCAGATGGTGTTTGGCGACGGCGACGGGGAGATCTTTAACCGCTTTACGATTGCCATCGACGTGGTGGCACACGAGCTGAGCCACGGCGTCACCGAGACCGAAGCCGGGCTAATCTATTTCGAACAGTCAGGCGCGCTGAATGAGTCCCTGTCAGACGTGTTTGGTTCGCTGGTGAAACAGTACCATCTCAAGCAAACCGCCGATAAAGCAGACTGGTTGATTGGTGAAGGGCTGCTGGCCGCGGACATTAACGGCAAAGGGCTGCGCTCCATGTCTGAACCCGGCACCGCCTACGACGATCCCCTGCTCGGCAAAGACCCGCAGCCCGCGCACATGAAAGATTTCATCAAAACGCGCGAGGATAACGGCGGCGTCCATCTTAACTCCGGCATCCCCAACCGGGCGTTTTACCTGGCCGCGACGGCGATCGGCGGTTACGCCTGGGAAAAAGCCGGTTATGCCTGGTACGACACGGTTTGCGATCGCAATCTGGCGCAGGATGCGGATTTTGATGCCTTCGCAAAACTGACGATAGCGCACGGAGAGAAACGCTCCGGTAGCGACGTTGGGGCGGCGATAAAACAGGCCTGGGAACAGGTGGGAGTGCTGTAAATGCAGGTTCCGGAACTGACGGATGACGCCGTGGTTGAGCTGGCCCGGGAAGGCGGCGTCGCTTTTATTCCTAAGCTGAGCGGCCAGCGTACCATCGCGCTCTCCTCGCTTAATGAGGCCCAGCGCCAGCGCCTGGTGAGCATCCTGGAGCAGGCCTTTCCACGCGGTCAGCCGCCGGGTCAGACGTCGTCACCCGGCAGCGGTGACCAGCGCTATTTCCGCATCCAGATTATCTGGACCGGCCAAAATCAGGCGCACTACGCCGATATCATCGTGCTGGTACCTGAGCAGGAAGCGCCCGAGTCGCTGGTCGAGCTGTGGAAAAAAGGCGAAGACTGCGTGTGCGATTAATCTTCGGCCAGGACAAACTCCACGCGCTTTTTAGAAATTAAGCCGTGGCCGTTCTGGCAGAAATAGTCCACCGCCCCGCAGGCCTTTAAGACCTGGAGTGGCTGATGGCACTCCGGGCAGCGGGCTTCGAGCGCAATATCTTTATTACAGCTGTCGCAGTGCGCCGCCCCGTTCAGGGGTTCAAGCTGTGCCTGGCAATCCGGGCAGGTAATGGTCATGGTGTCTCCTTCAGGGCGTTCAGGTCTGCGATAATTTTACCACGTCTTCAGTGCGGGCCACGCAACTGTTGCTGCAAGGTCAGCAGCAGCGCCACCTCATCGATCCTGCGGCGCGTTGTGCGGCTCACCTCCTGCGGATCGCGCTCAAACAGACTGTTTGCGCCAAGAATATGTCCGGCAAGACAGCGTTCGTAGATCGTGCCGGGGATATGCCAGCGCTGAATAGTCTTACCTTTAACTAGCTCCAGCACATCTTCCGCACCGCGTCGGTCGTAGTTGATAATGCGCCCGTCGCGTAAATAGAGACGCAGGCCCTTTTGCCCGCCCGCGGGTCCCGCGTATTTATTAAGCCAGATGCCCACCGTCACGCCGCTGATGGTTCCCTGCAAGTGCGCCTCGCCTTCCGCGGTGGTCAGGTCACCCTTTGCAATATCGTGGCCCAGGCGGTCTTTAGCCGTTACCATCTGCAGCGTCATATCGTCCTGACCGCCCAGATAGCGCAGCGTTTCACGCAGCATCGCCAGCACGTGCGTTCCGATATCCAGAATCACGCCGTCCGGGTGGCGAAGCGTTCTGGTATCCGGTTCTCCGGTCGCGAAATTGAGCGCGATGGGTTCCCCTGCGGCGTTATATCCGCTCGGCTCCTGCAAAAAACCTTCGATTCTGGCAATGTCAGATACATGGCCGACCAGCGACCGCTTCACCGTTTCGATGCGCGCCATCCAGTGATCGAGCGCCAGCACGCGGGACGCCACGCCGGGCGTTGCCAGCAGCGCGTTGAGTTTTTCGATTTGAGGAAGCGTAGCGACAATCGGTTTTTCAATCACAATCCGCGGAACCGGCGAGGCAATCGCCAGCTCAAGCACCTCTAGGTGGTGCAGCGATGCAGTGGTAATAAAAAGGGTATCCAGCGGGGTGGCTAAAAGCGCCGCAAGCGAGGCGCAGCGCGTAACGCCTTCAGGGTGCTTTGCGGGGAGAACATCAAAGCCGAAACAACGAACAGCGCCATCGAACAGATTACGTAGTGCGGGCAGATAGGCTGTTTCCACTACCGCACCAAGACCAACAAATCCTAACTGCATGGTTTCACCTCAGGAAGTACAGTGCCGGGGCATAACGCCTGCCCCGGCACACTGAGGTTTATGAGGCGCTAGCTGCCGGTTTAGTTTGTGCATTTTCCAGCATGCGGCGCACCGGAACAATGAGGACGATCAGCACTGCGGCACAAATCAGCAGCGCGATGGAGCAGCGCGCGAAGAGATCCGGCAGCATATCCAGCTGGTCGGCCTTCACGTGACCGCCAATCAGGCCCGCCGCCAGGTTACCCAGCGCGCTGGCGCAGAACCACAGCCCCATCATCTGGCCGCGCATTCTCTCCGGCGCCAGCAGGGTCATGGTCGCCAGACCGATCGGGCTCAGGCACAGCTCACCCAGCGTCAGCATCAAGATACTGCCCACCAGCCAGAACGGCGACACGCCCGCCCCGCCGTTGCTCAGCACGTTCTGTGCCGCCAGCATCATCAGGCCAAAGCCCGCTGCCGCACACAGAATACCGATAACAAACTTGGTGATGCTGCTCGGGCGAATGTTCATGCTCGCGAGCTTTGGCCATGCCCAGCTGAACACCGGGGCCAGCAGGATGATGAACAGGGCGTTGATCGACTGGAACCATACCGCCGGAATTTCAAAATCACCGATCATGCGGTTAGTGTAGTCGTTGGCAAACAGGTTGAACGAGGTTGGCTTCTGCTCAAACGCGGACCAGAAGAACGCGGCGGAGACCAGCAGAATAAAGCAGACCAGCAGCCTGGCGCGCTCTTTGCGGTTCAGGCCCGCGAAGATGAACAGGTAGATGAAGTAGAGGGCAACAGACGCCGCAATTACGTAGACCAGCACGCTGGCTACCGCGACCGGGTTAATGACAATCACGCCCTGCGCGATCAGCGTCACGAGCGTTGCCACGCCTGCCGCCAGCGCCAGCAGCCAGACGCCCACGCCGTTGCGCTTCACCACCGGGCTGTTCCATGTCGAGTCCAGACCGACTTCGCTGTCGTAGCGCTTCATCGCCGGAACCGCAAACACGCGGAAGATAATCAGCGCCACCAGCATCCCGATGCCGCCAATACCAAAGCCCCAGTGCCAGCCGTGGGTTTTGATCAGCCAGCCAGAAATCAACGGGGCGATGAACGAGCCCATATTAATGCCCATGTAGAACAGCGAGAAACCGCCGTCACGACGCGCATCGCCTTTTTTATACAGGGTGCCGACCATCACCGAGATACAGGTTTTGAACAGGCCAGAGCCGAGCACGATGAACATCAGGCCGATAAAGAACAGGTTGTTGCCCATGATAGCCGACAGCGCAATCGACAGGTGGCCGAGCGCGATCAGAATCGAACCGTACCAGACGGCTCTCTGCTGGCCGAGCCAGTTATCCGCCAGCCAGCCGCCCGGGAGTGCGGCCAGGTACATGGTGCCGGCAAAAATACCGACAATCGCCGAGGCGTTTTCGCGCGCCAGCCCCATCCCGCCGTCATAGACGGTGGCGGCCATAAACAGGATCAGCAGCGGGCGAATGCCGTAGAACGAGAAACGCTCCCACATCTCGGTAAAGAACAGCGAACCGAGCGGATAAGGATGGCCGAAGAAGGTTCGGCTCTCTTTTTGATTAACAGAGGATTGCATAATTCTCCCGAAAGGTATGTGTCGTGCTTGTAAACACCAGCAGGTACGCCGGCCAGTTACGTATCTGACCGATTTTTTACATGCGGCGAAAAGTTAGTTAACCATTTGATAACCAGTCGCTAGTTTTGTCTAGTACCGGACCAGGGACTTTAAGATGAAAATTCGACGATTGTCTACTTTTCTGGATTTAAAGATGGTTGGGAGTGAATAGTGATTGACTTCACACAGAGAGAACCGACGGTATGATTGGGCCAAAAAAAAGCCCGCGATAAACGCGGGCCTTTTTGAGATCGGCAATGATTATTTGCTTTTCTTAATGTGCTTAATCAAACGCTTACGCTTACGCATCTGGTTCGGCGTCAGGGTGTTGCGCTTGTTGGCGAACGGGTTTTCCCCTTCCTTAAACTGGATACGAATAGGCGTGCCCATCACGTCCAGCGATTTACGGAAGTAGTTCATCAGGTAGCGCTTGTAGGAATCCGGCAGGTCTTTCACCTGGTTGCCGTGAATCACCACGATTGGCGGGTTATAGCCACCGGCGTGGGCATATTTCAGCTTCACGCGACGACCGCGCACCAGCGGCGGCTGGTGGTCTTCCGCTGCCATATTCATGATACGGGTCAGCATGGCGGTGCTCTGACGACGGGTAGAGCTGTCGTAGGCTTCACGCACGGATTCGAACAGGTTACCGACGCCGCTGCCGTGCAGCGCAGAGATAAAGTGCACGCGGGCAAAGTCGATAAAGCCCAGACGGAAGTCCAGGGTCTCTTTCACCTGCTCGCGCACTTCATTGCTCAGGCCGTCCCACTTGTTGACGACGATGACCAGTGAGCGCCCACTATTGAGGATAAAGCCGAGCAGAGAGAGATCCTGATCGGAGATACCTTCGCGCGCGTCGATGACCAGCAGCACCACGTTGGCATCTTCAATCGCCTGCAGGGTTTTGATAACGGAGAATTTTTCCACCACGTCGGTGATTTTTCCGCGCTTACGTACACCGGCGGTGTCGATGAGGACATACTCACGTTCATCGCGCTGCATCGGGATGTAGATGCTGTCACGCGTAGTGCCCGGCATGTCGTAAACCACCACGCGCTCTTCACCCAGAATACGGTTAGTAAGCGTAGACTTACCTACGTTTGGACGACCGACGATAGCCAGCTTGATCGGCAGATCCTGCGGGTTGAAGTCATCCTCAGGCTCTTCTTCTTCGCCCTCTTCACCGTCTTCGAACTGCGCCCAGTATGCGGCGTCTTCGTCCACCTCTTCCGGCGGGTTCACTTCGTCCACCCACGGCAGCAGAACGGTTTCCAGCAGGCTGGTCACACCGCGGCCATGCGATGCCGCAATCGGGTGGATATCCCCCATGCCCAGAGACCAGAAGTCCGCGATAGCCTGATCGGCATCGATGCCGTCAGTTTTGTTCGCCACCAGGAAAGTTGGCTTTTCGCGAGAACGCAGGTGCTTAGCGATTGCGGAGTCCGCCGGCATCAGGCCAGCGCGCGCATCCACCATGAACAGCACAACATCTGCTTCTTCAATCGCCAGCAAGGACTGTTCCGCCATGCGGGTTTCAACGCCGTCTTCTGTGCCATCAATACCGCCGGTATCAATACAGATGAACTCGCGTCCTTCCACCTCTGCACGACCGTACTTACGGTCACGCGTCAGCCCCGGGAAATCCGCAACCAGCGCATCACGGGTGCGTGTTAAACGGTTAAAAAGAGTGGATTTTCCAACGTTAGGGCGCCCGACAAGCGCGACCACAGGTACCATGTTTGAAGCCTCATAAAATTCAAATAAACGTCGCATTCGCGGCGTTTTTAAAAATGTCAAAACGGCTCCTGAGTGAACAGGAGCCGTTTAGTATACTACAACCGCCGGGTAATTAACGCGTGATCGCGTACAGCGTGCCGTCTTTTGCCTGAATCAGCAGTTTGCCGTCAGCCACAACCGGGTCGGTCAGGAAGCCTGAACCGTCCACTTTCTGCTGCGCCACGAAGCGGCCATTCTCTGGATCTACCCAGTGCATATAGCCTTCGCTGTCGCCAACCACCAGGCTACCGTTGTACAGCACTGGCGCGGTCAGCAGACGGTGCAGCAGATCGCTTTGCGTCCACAGCGTCACGCCGCCTTCGGTGCTCAGCGCCAGCAGGCGATCGTTCTGGTCAACCATATAGATGCGGTTACCGTCCACGATGAAATCATTCACAGAGCCCAGCTCACGTTTCCACATGATCTGGCCGCTGCGCAGGTCCAGCGCGGTCAGGTTGCCGTTATAGGCCAGGGCGTAAACCACACCGTCAACGATAACCGGAGTAGTATCTACGTCGCTCAGGCGGTCGATTTCAGTTGAGCCAGTGGCCTGCGAGATACGCTGCTGCCAGATCATCTGGCCCTGCTGCATCAGCACGGCACTCACGCGACCGTTGTCACCACCCACAATGGCAGCGCCAAATGCGGTTGCAGGTGCGGATTCACCGCGCAGAGACAGCGCTGGCATATCCAGGTTAACGGTCCATTTTACCAGACCGTCCGCTTCATTCAGCGCCTGAAGCTGGCCGTTGCTGGTATGGATCAGCACCAGTCCGTCGCTCACGACCGGACGTGACAAGGATTCACCGGCTACGGCGGTCTGCCATGCAACAGAACCATCGCTGGCATTCAGCGCGTAAACCTGCGCTTTTTCGCTGCCCACGTAGACATGCCCACCGGAAACGGTCAGGCCGCCAGACAGCAGTGCAGGTTTACGGGAGAACCAGCCGTCTTTTTCCGCCAGGTTAACGGACCACACTTCTTTCCCGTCATCGGCGTTCACCGCTTTCACGGTACCTTTGCGGTCAGCGGCATAGACAACGCTGTCTGCATACGCAGGATGAAGGTTGGAATAGAAATCACCAATCCCACTGCCCACGGAGACATCCCACGCGGTGGATGGGGTAAACTGGTTTTCAACCGTCGGCAGTGGGGACATTTTCACAACGTCTTCTTCGCCACTGAACAGTGAACAACCACTTAATAACGTAACAGAAAGCAGTCCTGGCAGAAGTAATTTACGCAATTGCATCGGGTCCCTCTCAGACGGACAAATTATTTATTTTCATCTGCATCATTTCGCTCAGCGCAGGTGA
This sequence comes from Enterobacter cloacae complex sp. P42RS, assembly GCF_014930595.1. Taxonomy (NCBI): domain Bacteria; kingdom Pseudomonadati; phylum Pseudomonadota; class Gammaproteobacteria; order Enterobacterales; family Enterobacteriaceae; genus Enterobacter; species Enterobacter cloacae complex sp. P42RS. The sequence goes on along the minus strand of NZ_JADBRK010000012.1, from coordinate 79,382 downwards.
CGCTTTGCTCTCTACGCCAGCTTGCCACGCTTTACGCGCGCCCGCTTTGTCACCTTTGCTCAGCAGTGCTTCACCGCGCAGATCGGCAACGATGGCAGCAAAACCTTCGCCTTTGATGGTATCGAGCGTTTTCAGCGCGTCGTCAGCTTTTTTCTGCTGAACCTGAATACGTGCCAGGCGCAGATTGATCACCGCTTTCAGGTTTTCATCGCTGGCAGCAGCAAGGCCCTGAGACAGCTGAGCAGCGGCTTTATCCAGTTCGTTTTTATCAACGTACTGCTGAGCCACTTCCAGCGCTGCCAGCGCACCGTAGGTGTTTTTGTTGTCAGCGGCAAATTTCTCTGCCGCAGCCAGCGTTTGCGGCTGGTCGGCACGAATCGCGCTAACGGTATTTTCATAGGACAGGGACGCGCCGCGCGCGGAATCCGCCTGATGGTTGTTCCAGTAACGCCAGCCCACCAGCGCACCCACACCTAAAATAACCCCAACAACCAGCGCTTTGCCGTTTTCAGCAAAGAAGCGTTTAATCGCGTCGACCTGATCGTGTTCGTTCTCGTACATTTCCACGCCGTCTTTCTCCTTAGCCCAATAGAGTGCGCAAGTGCGCCGCAACGCCGTCCTGCGTTACCGTTGTCTGCTCACCAGAGCGCAGGTCTTTTACTACCACTTCGCCGTTAGCCACTTCGGACTCGCCCAGCACCAGTGCAATACTTGCGCCCCACTTATCGGCACGAGCAAACTGTTTTTTGAAGTTGCCGCCGCCATGGTTGGTCATCAGCTTAACGCCCGGCAGCGCATCGCGCACGCGTTCGGCAAGCTGCATCGCCGCAGACTGCGTTTCCGCGCCTGAAGCCACCAGGTATATATCGACAACGGAATCTGCTTTAAATTCCGGATTAACTGCCTGAACCAGCAAAACAAGTCGCTCAAGACCCATCGCGAAGCCAACCGCAGGCGCCGCACGACCACCCAGTTGCTCAACCAGACCGTCATAACGGCCGCCGGCACACACGGTGCCCTGAGAACCGAGGCTGGTGGTTACCCACTCAAACACGGTGCGGTTGTAGTAGTCCAGACCGCGCACCAGACGCTGGTTCACGGTGTAGGCAATGCCCGCCGCTTCGAGCAGCTTGCACAGGCCGGTAAAGTGTTCGCGAGACTCGTCGTCCAGGTAGTCACCCAGCGCAGGGGCATCGTTCAGCAGCGCCTGAACATCAGGGTTTTTGGAATCCAGCACGCGCAGCGGGTTGCTGTACATGCGACGTTTGCAATCTTCGTCCAGCTTCTCTTTATGCTGCTCCAGGAACGCCACCAGCGCATCGCGGTAGTTAGCGCGCGCTTCCAGAGAACCGATTGAGTTCAGTTCCAGCGAAACGTGCTCAGAGATACCGAGGGCGCGCCACCAGCGGGCGGTCAGCATAATCAGTTCGGCATCGATGTCCGGGCCCTGCAGGCCAAAGACTTCCACACCCAGCTGGTTAAACTGGCGATAACGACCTTTCTGCGGACGTTCGTGGCGGAACATCGGGCCGATATACCACAGGCGCTGCTCCTGATTGTACAGAAGACCATGTTCGATGCCGGCGCGTACGCAGCCCGCCGTACCTTCCGGACGCAGGGTCAGGCTGTCGCCGTTGCGGTCCTCAAAGGTGTACATCTCTTTTTCAACCACGTCGGTCACTTCACCGATCGCGCGTTTGAATAACGGGGTCTGCTCTACAATCGGCAAACGGATTTCGCTGTAACCGTAGCTGCCGAGCACCTGCTTCAGCGTGCCTTCAATGCGCTGCCAGATGGCGGTTTCGCCAGGCAGGTAATCGTTCATGCCGCGGATGGCTTGAATGTTTTTTGCCACGTTTATTCTCTTTCTATATACAAAAAAAACCCAAAGAATGGGTTCAATCATACATGGGAAGCGGCACGCTTCCCATCACGTTATTTTTCAACCTGCTGAACGCTGATGCGCTGTGTCTCGTCCATCATCGCGGCTTTGGCGCGGATGCGGGCTTCAAGCTGGTCAATCATGTCGCTATTATCCAGACGATCTTTACGAACGCCATCTTCATAGAGACCACTTTTCTTGTTACCGCCGGTTACGCCCAGGGTTGAGACCAGCGCTTCACCCGGACCGTTCACGACACAGCCGATGATGGAGACGTCCATCGGGGTGATGATGTCTTCCAGACGCTGCTCCAGGGCATTCACCGTGCCGATCACGTCAAATTCCTGACGCGAACAGGTTGGGCAGGCAATGAAGTTGATCCCACGCGAGCGGATACGCAGCGATTTCAGAATATCGAAACCGACCTTGATCTCTTCTACCGGATCCGCCGCCAGCGAGACGCGCAGGGTGTCGCCGATCCCTTCGGAGAGCAGCAGGCCCAGGCCGATCGCAGACTTCACCGAACCGCTACGCAGGCCGCCCGCTTCGGTTATCCCGAGATGCAGAGGCTGGTCGATCTGTTTTGCCAGCAGACGATACGATTCAACGGCCAGGAAAACGTCAGAGGCTTTAACGCTGACCTTGAACTGATCGAAGTTAAGACGATCCAGATGATCGACGTGACGCATGGCGGATTCGAGCAGCGCCTGCGGCGTTGGCTCGCCATATTTTTCCTGCAGATCTTTTTCCAGAGAGCCGGCGTTCACGCCGATACGGATTGGAATGTTTTTGTCGCGGGCGCAGTCAACCACCATGCGAATGCGTTCTTCATTGCCGATGTTGCCCGGGTTAATACGCAGGCAATCAACGCCGTATTCAGCAACTTTCAGCGCGATACGGTAGTCGAAGTGGATATCTGCAACCAGCGGCACGCTGACCTGCTGTTTGATCAGCTTGAACGCCTCAGCGGCATCCATCGTGGGCACTGAGACGCGAACAATGTCCGCGCCTACACGCTCTAATGCTTTGATTTGGTTGACCGTTGCTTCCACATCCGTGGTGCGCGTATTGGTCATCGACTGGACGGCGATAGGTGCCCCATCGCCGACTGGCACATTCCCAACGTAAATCCGTTTCGATTTTCTACGTTGAATCGGAGCCTGGTTATGCATGAAAAATCTCCCGCGTTGCCCGTCTGTTACTGTGCTGCTGATTGTTCGGCATTAACGGTAAGACGTGCAACCTGGTTAGTTCTGATAAAGCGGCTCAGGTCGACAGGTTTTCCTTGATACTGGATCTGTACCGCTGCCGGAGCGCCGATTTTAAGTTTGTAAGGTGCCTGACCCGTTAGGTTTAACGTGCCATCTTTCCGCTGCAGGCCGCTGAACAGTTTTTTACCTGTCGCGTCAGTCACTTCCAGCCAACAGTCGGCCGTGAAGTTCATCACCAGCGCGTTTGGATCGGCGGCTGGCGCGGCGGTTGCCGCCGGGTCGGTCGGCAGGGACGCCGCGGCGTTGTTCGCCGGCTGAGTCGGTGCAGGGGCGTTCGCCGCAGTATCGACATTTGCCTGAGAAGGGGCGACGACCGCGTTTTGATCCTGAGCCTGAGGCGCAGCGGTGTTCGCCGTTGCGGCCGGAGCCTGTGCTGCATCGGTTGCCGGAGCCGTTGTTTGCGGCTCGCTTGAGGCCGCCGCACCGTCGGTGTTCAGCGGAACGCTCTGGGCACCACCATTGCTCGCCTGATTGAGTTCAGCGGAGGATTGATCGGCCATAGTGGTGATCTCTTCCTGCTGCGCCTTGTGGTTTTGCCACCACCATGCGCCGGTCAGGCCGACAACAACAAACAGCACCAGCCAGGTAAAGCTCATCAGCCAGCCATCACGTTTTTTACGACGTTTCCCCAGGGAGAAAGTTTGCATCGGGGCAACTTTTGCTGCACGAACCGGTGCCTGCTTCTCCATCATTGGCAGTAATTCGTTTTCGGGGATGTGCACCAGTTTTGCGTAAGAGCGGATATAGCCGCGCAGAAATGTTGAAGCCAGATCGGCAGGCGCCTTATCTTCTTCAATATCGCGAACCGTGGAAACTTTCAGGCACAAGCGTTCTGCAACAGCTTGCTGGCTGAGTCCGAGTTGTTCACGGGCGTTGCGAAGACGAACGCCAGTGGAGAGTGCTTCATGTTGGTCGTGAGTGGCTTCAGTATTCATTCGCTACAACTACTGGTACGTGAAAAAAAGGGTTCAGGTGCCGGTGAGTCACAATGCCGCCCGCACCGCGAAACTTCAGGTCAGTTAACCTTGAACAGACAGTATAAGACTGTCAGCCGGTAGATGACAGTGCAGCTCTGCCCGCGTGGCTAAACTGTTGTTACGTCGTTACATACTGCCCGAAACTCATATGAAACGCACCGTAATTATTAATCAAACGTCACGAATCTGACTGATTATTCAGTCAGATTATGCATCACAGCGTAGATAATGCGCCGTGATGCATAATAATCAAACAGGTTTAACCGCAATAGTCTCGCCCTGCATGCGTTTACGCAGGGTACGTTTGGTACGGTCAATGACGTCACCGGCCAACTGTCCGCATGCAGCATCAATATCATCACCGCGGGTTTTACGCACGATGGTGGTGAAACCATACTCCATCAGCACCTTGGAGAAACGGTCGATACGGCTGTTCGAGCTACGGCCATACGGCGCGCCCGGGAACGGGTTCCATGGGATCAGGTTGATTTTGCATGGCGTATCCTTCAGCAGTTCAGCCAGCTGATGCGCGTGCTCAGTACCGTCGTTGACGTGGTCCAGCATCACGTACTCGATGGTGACGCGGCCCTGGTTTGCGTTGGATTTCTCCAGGTAGCGACGCACGGCAGCGAGGAAGGTTTCGATATTGTACTTTTTGTTAATCGGTACAATTTCGTCACGAATTTCATCGTTTGGCGCGTGCAGGGAGATAGCCAGCGCAACGTCAATCATGTCGCCGAGCTTATCCAGCGCAGGCACCACGCCTGAGGTAGACAGCGTCACGCGGCGCTTGGACAGGCCGAAACCGAAGTCATCCAGCATGATTTCCATCGCCGGCACCACGTTGGTCAGGTTTAGCAGCGGTTCGCCCATCCCCATCATTACCACGTTGGTAATCGGACGCGTGCCGGTCACTTTTGCCGCACCCACGATCTTCGCGGCACGCCAGACCTGACCGATGATTTCAGACACGCGAAGGTTACGGTTAAAACCTTGCTGAGCCGTAGAGCAGAATTTGCACTCCAGCGCACAGCCCACCTGAGAAGAGACGCACAGCGTGGCACGATCGTCTTCCGGGATGTAGACGGTTTCAACGCGCTGATCGCCTACGGCAATCGCCCATTTGATGGTGCCGTCTGCCGAGCGCTGCTCTTCCACCACTTCCGGCGCGCGGATTTCAGCCACTTCTTTGAGCTTGTTGCGCAGCACTTTGTTGATGTCGGTCATCTCATCAAAGTTGTCGCTGCAGTAGTGGTACATCCATTTCATTACCTGATCGGCACGAAACGGTTTCTCACCCATATCTTTAAAGAACTCGCGCATCTGCTGACGGTTCAGGTCCAGCAGGTTAATTTTTCCATTTTTATTGGGAACCGCAGGAATGGCGACTTCGGAGGTATTCACTAGTTCAGACATAATTTTTTCCGGCCTCGTTGTTACACGTTGTGGCCCTTGGTGGGTTGAAAAGAAACGCCCCGGTAAGCAGTCTGCTCGTCCGGGGCGTTGCATTGTACAAAGTCTGGCGCAGGGATGCCACGTTTGCACGCGGCATTTACGAAATTATTAGCGAGTGCGCGGGCACACTTCGCCTTCAGCGAAGAAGAACGCGATTTCGCGCGCGGCAGACTCAACGGAGTCGGAACCGTGGGTGCCGTTCTCGGTGAAGCTGTCCGCGTAGTCAGCGCGCAGGGTACCTGCCAGCGCGTTGTCCGGGTTGGTTGCACCCAGCAGATCGCGGTGACGCTGTACTGCGTTTTCGCCTTCCAGCACGGAGACCACGATTGGACCGGAGGTCATGAACTCCACCAGGCCGTCAAAGAATGGACGACCTTCGTGCTCAGCGTAGAAACCGCGAGCCTGCTCAACGGTCAGGTGCAGCATTTTGGTGCCAACGATCTTAAACCCTGCTGATTCAAAGCGAGCGAAGATGCTGCCAATAACGTTTTTTGCCACCGCGTTTGGTTTGATGATGGAAAAAGTACGTTCAATAGCCATTGATAACCTCTGTAAAATGTTCTGTTGTTTTGCATACCTGAGTATGGTGTGGCGCGGATTATAAAGAGCAATAGCGCCATTGCCTATGGTTCTGCATAACATTTTTTTAAAATGAGACGAAGATTAGCAACAGGCAGGATTTCGCATACCGTGTTGATGGCGTAAACAGAGCGGGCACTGCTTTTCATCAGGCGTAAATGACCAGAACTGGCGCTGGCACGTCAGGCAAACTGCTTTATATGCGGGAGTGGCCACGTTTTTTGCCGGTCCATCTGTTTCTGCGACGTTTATCGCCTCGTGCTGACATACTGCCTCACAGCCACCGCAGCCGGTACAGCACCCGGTCTCCACCACCAGCGCGGCGTTCTCAAATCGAATCGCGTTTTCCGGGCAGCTTCGCCAGCACGCACCGCACAGCACGCACTTATTAATATCGAGTGCGATATCTGACTCGCTAAACGTCGAGAATGCCCTGCGCAGCTCCCGCGGCCCCGGGGAAACGCGACAGGCTTTTACATCCTCGCGGGGAACGTGCATCAACGCACGACGAGCGATATTCACCTCGCCGATCGGTATGAGCTTAAACCCCCACTCCGCTTCACCACGGCGACGAAGCGCAAGATTAAGCCGGGCAAGCGCCAGCAGCCAGTCAGGGTATTGCTCTGCGTCGATACTGATAAAACGAACCTGGCGTTGCGCGTGCCACAGCAGCAGCTCATTCACCCCAGGTGCGCGTTCAGTAAAAGGCCCAACAAGGGTATCTCCACGCAGAAATCGCTTTCGCGGCGCGATGCCGGTAATGGCCCCGGAGGGGCAGACGAACAGGCAGTCACCGCATTCAATACAGCGATTTTCATCAACCGAGACGCCGGTTTCCGTAAAAGAAAAAGCCTGCGCTGGACAAACGTCCGCGCAGGCGCAGCAGGAAGCGTGGCGAAAACGGTGACGGACGCACGCATGCGTCACGTCCATCGCCGGGGCAAACGTCAATCTGCCCATCAGCCAATACTGAAGAAAACGAAGCGCAGCATCAGCTCACCCACAATCAGCAAGGCGCTGCCCAGCAGCAGCGTGCCGCGCGCCGCTTTCAGGCCGCCCGCAGCAAAGCAGAGCATACCTGCAACGGACACGCACCAGCTCAGCAGATGTACCGCGCGCAGCTGTTCGAGCATCCGTAGCGGTGCGTGAGGGAACGTCACCACGGTATTGTCCATGGCAGTGATGTCTGCCAGCCAGACGGGCTGCATCACCAGACGCACAAGCACCACCAGCGTGATAATGACAACCGCCGCACGCAGGGTAGTCTGGGAACGCATCCCAACTGCCATGCAGGCTGAACCGATGATACCCACCGAGCCGATAAACAGTACCAGCGTGTTAATGTGCTGCCAGGTCACCACGGACGCGTGCATGTAGATTTGTGCCATGCAGAACACGTCCACCAGCCCGACAAGACCCGCCACGGCCAAAAGCAGCTTCCAGCCAGGCTTATTGGAAAACATCAGCAGCACGGCGAGGCCAAGCGCCGCCAGGTAAAGGCTGGCGAAGATAATCTCGCGGCTCAGCCACGAGCTGGAGACGTGGCGTAGCGCGTTCAGGGCGTTGAGCGGATAGCCCATATGCAGCGCTGAGGCGAGCAGCCCCAGGCTCGCCAGTACAAACGCCCCAGCGGCAGGCAGCAGCGCGCTACGCGGTGTAGTATGCGCCCCTCCGAACGCCAGCCAGAGCGTCACGCCAACCGATCCCTGCAGGAACAGCGTAAAAATCAGCAGCGGTAACTCATGCATGACGTTTCCCCTCTTTCTCTGCGCCCTGATGCGCTTTGATCACCAGGTTCGGTTTTGTAATCGAGGAATCCGGCAAGCCCTTCACATCGCATACCGCACCGTATTTCGCCCGAAGTTCATCAATAGGCCCAAATTTGATCGCCTCAAGCGGACAGATTGCCACGCAGACGGGCTGCTCGCCCTTCGCCTGCAGATCCACGCAAAAATCGCATTTGGACATCTGCCCGGTCTGCTCGTTGAGCTGTGGCGCGCCGTAAGGGCAAGACCACGCGCAGTAGCCGCAGCCAACGCACTTGTCCGTATCAACGCGCACGATGCCGTCGCCCGGACGCTTGTGCATTGCGGTGGTCGGACAGTTTTTGGTGCAGATTGGGTCCGCACAGTGGTTACAGGAAATAGAGAGCGTGTAGGCAAAAACGTTGTTGCTAACGCCGCCCTGCCCGGTTGGGATGAAATTCCCGCCGTTGACTTCGTATACGCGACGGAAACGACGTCCGACCTCAAGGTTGTTTTTGTCTTTGCACGCCACCTGGCATGCCTTGCAGCCCGAGCAGCGGGAAGAGTCAATATAGAAACCCAGCTGTTTATCGCTCACCGGCGCATAGTGTTTAAACTGACTCATGCTTTTGTTACCTCCACCAGCATGGTTTGATGGGAATTCCCTTTCGCAAGCGCGGTAATACGGGCAGAGCTGAGCACGTTCGCGCAGCCGCCTTTATCGACGCCCTGTTCGTCCGGCTGCCACCAGGCGCCTGCCTGCATGGCAACAACGCCCGGAATGATGCGCGGCGTGACTTCAGCCGGAATTTCACAAATGCCGCGCGCGTTATGAATGCGCACGGTATCCCCCTGGGAAATGCTGCGCTTTTGAGCGTCCTGCGGGTTGATCCACAGCTTTTGCTGCTGCGCCTCAATCAGCCAGGGGTTGGCGTACTGGGTTGAGTTAGCACGGTTTTTCCCTTTCCAGGTGATCAGCTGCAGCGGGAAGGTTTTCGCCAGTTCGTCTTCCGGCCCTTCGTGGGCGGGCACGTAGTGCGACAGCGCCGGAATCTCCGGATGGTGCATGTCGTACAGACGCTTCGAGAAGATCTCAATTTTCCCGGACGGCGTCGGGAACGGATGATTTTGCGGATCGCGAATATTGTCTTCAAAAGCGACGAACGGCGCGCTTTTGAAAAGATGCTGGCGCGTCTTTTGTAGCGTCGCGAAGTCCGGCAGGTTTTCATCTGGCATGGAGAGCCGTGTCTGCTCCCAGATGTGCTCAATCCACGCTTTTTCGTCACGGCCCTCGCTGAATGCAGGTTCGACGCCAAGCTTAGCAGCAACTTCCCGCAGCCAGTCGTAGTCTGAACGGCGTTCGAATTCAGGTTCAATCAGCTTTTCCGACAGGATTAGATAGCTTGCCGTGCCCCAGGTTTCGCCGATATTCCAGCGTTCCATAAAGCTGGTTTCCGGCAGGAGAAGATCGGCGTATCGGGCGCTCGGCGTCATAAACAGATCGCTTGCCACGATAAACTCGATTTTCGACTCGTCTTCCAGCACGCGCGTCGCCTGATGCAGATCCGGGTTCTGGTTTGCCAGATAATTTCCCGCCAGCGAAAACAGGATGCGGATATTACTGTCCAGCTTCTCTGCATCCTTCAGGCCGTCTTCCGCCGTTACCTTAGAAGCATCATCGGCGGCCTGCACCCAGTTCATCACCGATATTTTGGCTTTTACCGGGTTATCCGGCATCTCCGGCCCGGCAGCAAATTTACGATTAGCGCAGCCGCCATAGCCTGCCGCCCAGCCGCCCTTCACCCCAACGTTACCCGTCAGCGTTGCCAGTAACGTCGAGCCGCGCGCGGTGCGCTCGCCGCAGTTATGGCGCTGCGGTCCCCAGCCCTGGATCAGCGCGGCGGGTTTGGTGGTTGCGTAGTCGCGCGCCAGCTGACGAATGGTCTGCGCAGGCACGTGGGTGATTTTCTCTGCCCACTCGGGCGTTTTCGCCACGCCATCTTTTGCGCCGCTCAGATAAGCCATCAGGGATTCATTGGCCGGAACGCCTTCCGGCATGGATGCTTCGTCAAAGCCCAGGGTATAGCGCTGAATGAAGTCGCGATCGTGCAGATTCTCCGTGACGATCGTGTACATCATCGCGTCCATCAGGGCGTTGTCTGTTGTGGGAAGCAGCGGGATCCACTGGTCAGCCAGGGAGGAAACGGTATCGGAATAGCGCGGATCGACAACGATAAAGCGCGTGCCGTTTTGCTTCATCTTCTGATAGAAGTAGTTGCTGTGACCAAAGATCGTTTCCGTCGGGTTATGTCCCCAGAGAATGACCAGTTTGGTATCCAGCAGCGTGTCCAGAGAGCTGCCGCTGGCGGCGGTGCCGTAGGTATACGGCGTGGCTGCCGCCGTGTTGCCCATACTGACCGAGTGATAGCTTTCGAGATAGCCGCCGGTTAAGTTGAGCAGACGACGAACCATTTTATCGCCGGAAAACGTTCCGCCAGATACCGCAGTGCCCACATGCACATAGCGTGAGGCAGCGCCGTATTTTTGCGTAATCGTTTTTAATTGATTCGCAATAAGCGTGGTGGCTTCATCCCAGGTAATACGCTCGAATTTTCCTTCACCACGTTTACCCACGCGTTTCATTGGATATTTAAGCCGATCGGGATGATAAACAAATTTCCGATAAGCGCGGCCACGAACGCAGGCGCGCATAACAGGCATTTGAGGATCCAGTTCATTATCCGGACGCGTTGAAATTCTCGTGACTACGCCCTCGCTGACGTGAGCGCGAATATCACATTTACCGCCGCAGTCAAACGTGCTGCAGGTTTGCACCACTTTTTCTTCAGGCGTCGCGTGTGTTGCCGCTGCACTCTGTGCCTGTGCTTTACCTGTTGTCGCTACAAAAGGAAGGGCGGCGAGCGCCGACCCTGCCTGAATAAAATGACGCCGGGATAGCGCGGGAATAAGCCCCTCTCCCTGATTTTTATTTTTCTTCATTGCTCGTTCCTTAAAATAAAAACGCATTCTCGTTTTTTTTCAGGAACGAATATTGATAATTATCAAACTAACTCTTCGGGGGTAACACTTAACGGTCTAATTCAAAATTCACCGTCGCCGTTTGTCCTGAGTCATCCATTACAAGTAATTGATATTCGCCAGGCAAATATAATTTTAATGAATGAGTATTATTGCGGCCTTCTAACGGTTCTCCATTTAAAAACCACCAGCGCCCACCTTCTCCTCCAGTCGTAATAACAGATAGCGTCACGTTCCCTTCACCAGGGAGTCGCTTAATAACAGCCCCCTCTCTGATACCCGAAATCATAAGCGGTGCTGCATTGTTATTATCCAGCGGCGGGCAGAGCGTCGATCTCGCAGGAAGACGCGCAGCCCTTTTTTCCGCTGCGGGCAGCCACGGCTCCAGCGGCAGCGGCCAGACGTCGAGAACTTTTTCTGTGGCATCAGGGCAATCTGCCGCCACACGCTTGCCCGTTTTATCCAGCCAGACCGGGAAACGAATGCCGCGAATGCCTTCCTGTTCCGGCAGCAGCAGCGTGGGTGGTTCACTCACTTCGAGCAGCCAGGTCGAAAGACGACGCCGACAGTTTTCACTGCCTTCCGGCAGCGACTGGCCGCCCGGCCAGCAGATCACGCCCCGCCCAACGCTTTCCGGGCGCGGATCGCGCGGCAGGCGGGCCTCGTCTATTGTCGAGCGTGACTGAAGCAGGTTATTCACCTGGTTTAATAGCGGAACCGCGCTGGCAAAACCAAACTGCCCCGCTACCGGCGTGCCGTCAGGTCGCCCTGTCCAGATACCTATTACATACCGGGCATTGAGACCGATGGCCCAGGCATCGCGGTAGCCATAGCTGGTGCCCGTTTTCCACGCCAGCGGCGCAATTTGCGGCAGTGCACTGTCCGGCAGCGGCTGCGCTTCATTCGCCAGAATACGGCGAATAATCCACGCCGAACCTGGCGATAACAGCGGGCGTTCAGTTAGCGGGTCGCCCGGCTGTAAGCGCAGCCGGCCCGCCTTGCCATGCCTTGCAAAGGCGCTGTACGCGGCGGCGATATCCGCCAGCCTCGCGCCTGCGCCCCCCAGGATTAGCGACAGATTCGGCTGCGCTCCGGCAGGCAGGATCAGCGGGAGGCCTGCGTTACTCAGCATCCCGGCAAACCGTTTGGGACCGTAGGCTTCCAGCACCTGGACGGCTGGCAGGTTGAGCGAGCGCACCAGCGCTTCACTCATGCTGACCGGCCCGTGGAACCCGCTGTCAAAATTTCCCGGGCGATAATCACCGGTTTTTCTGGGCACGTCCTGAAGCAGCGAGGCGGGATGGATCAGGCCATCATCCAGCGCCATACCGTAGATAAACGGTTTCAACACCGAGCCCGGGGATCGGATCGCGTTAACCATATCCACATGGCTGAAACGCGTGTCATCATTGATATCCACCGAGCCGACCCAGCCGCGCACCTTCATGTCGGTATGATCGACCACGATCATCGCCAGCGAACTGCGTGCCGGCAGGCGGGATTTCCAGTTCATCGCCAGCTCTTCCAGCTGCCGTTGCAGTCCGGCATCCAGCGTAGTGACAATTTTTGTGTCGCGGCTTTTGCCGAGCATCATGCGTGCAAAGAGCGGCGCCAGTTGCGGCATCTGCCGGGGAGCCAGCCATACAGGCTCTTCACGGGACTCCTTCACCTGCTTTGCTGACCAGACGCCCTGAATCATCATGCGATCGAGCACTTTGTTGCGTGCCGCTTCGGCCCGCTCGGGCCAGCGATCCGGGCGCAGACGGCTGGGTGCCTGCGGCAGTACCGCCAGCAACGCCGCGTCGGAGTAGCTCAGCTGCGACGGGGGTTTCCCAAGGTAGGTCCAGCTTGCTGCTCCCACGCCCTGCAGCGTGCCACCAAACGGAGCACGATTGAGATAGAGCGTAAGAATGTCACGCTTAGAGAGGTGCCATTCCAGCTGCATCGCCCGCCAGAGCTGACGAATTTTGCCGCCAAAGGTGCGCGGATGCGGATCCAGCAGGCGTGCCACCTGCATGGTAAGCGTGCTTCCTCCCGAAACCACTCTTCCGGAACTGAGATCCTGCCAGGCGGCGCGCAGGACAGAGAGCGGGTTTACGCCCGGATGCTCCCAGAACCAGCGATCTTCGTACTGGATCAGAGCCTCAAGATAACGGGGAGAAACCTCTTCAATGGTCACCGGGTAGCGCCAGATGCCTTCGCTGTCGGCAAAACGCCAGAGCGGCGCGCCCTTCTCGTCCACCACAACTCGTGCGGGGTTAACCTCTTTCAGAGGCAGCGGCCACAGGCGGTCGGCGGCGACAATCAGCCCCCCTAAAACGAGAAGCGCTCCCGCCAGCCAAAGCCAGCGGGAGCGTGTCAGACGCGCTATCAACATATTACGGAACAACAATCAGCGGGCCGCTGGCCGCACCCGTTGCCCGCCACTGCGGAACGTACATAGACTCCACCATCGGAACCGGCACCTGGTAGGTGCCCGGCGTTACGGCACGGGCCAGATAAACCAGCGTAACCGGCTGACCTTCGTTTACCGGCACGGCGGCCACAAAGCGGTCGTCGCGGAACTCCATGTGCTGAATGTCCGCCTGCTGCATCTGGCTGAGCAGGTTCTGCACTTCGCTGCCGCTGTCCTGCAGGCTTGCGCTGCTGCTCGCCAGGTTCTGGTTTTCCAGCTCCAGACCAGCCGGGAGGAGATCCACAACCAGCGCATCCGGCACGTTCTGGCTGGCTTTCACTTCAAGCCAGACCAGCACCAGCTCACCGCTCTTCAGCGAAGAGAGCGATTTGCTGCTGCCATCGGTTGCCAGGATATGACGTTCAACCTGCAGCACGTTGGAACTCGGCTGAGGCGCATATTCCGGATAGCCGGTACTGTCCAGACGTACCCACAGCGGTGCCGTGCCGGTATTGGTTACCTGAAGCGCACCAAGCTGGTCGCCGCTTACGTTTTGTACCTGCGCCTTATCGCCGCCTGATGCGGTATCAGACAGGGAGGTTTTCGCCTGCCATGCGCCTGACAGGGTTTGCAGCGAACGTCCGGCCAGGAACAGCGCATTGCTCTCCTGGGTGGATAGCCAGCGCTGGCTGAATGCCTGTTCAGAAAGAGCAATCAGCAGCGTATTTTGCGCATCCGGCAGCAATTTATACTCCTCCAGAAGGGAGAGCATCAGCGCGTTATCGCGAAGCGGGCTGCCGTAATCGGCCATCCATGTTTTGCTGTCGTTGCGCGGCGTTTTGAGCGCCAGATCCAGCGCCTGCTGGCTGCGCGGCGCGTCGCCCATCAGTTTGAGCGCCATACCCAGCTGCATCAGCGGCAGCCCGGAGGCGGCCTGAGCGTGGCGATCCCAGATTTCACGCAGCGCGCCCAGCGGGGCTTTTTGCTGACGCGCCAGCACCAGCGAGGCATACGCCTGCACGGCAAATTTGCTGGCCTGGGTGTCGTCGCTGTAGCGGATAGACATCATGCCCGGATCCTGCAGATAGCGCAGCAGTCGGTTGTTGGCGTTGTTCACCGCATCGGCAGGTACGCTATAACCCTGCTCGCCCGCGCGCACCAGGAAGTCAGTCACATAGGCGGTCAGCCAGTACTCTTCCGGGCCGTTTTTATCCCACAAAGCAAAACCGCCATCATCACGCTGCATCTGCAGCAGACGGGAGATCCCAATATCAATGGCAGCACGGCGCTGGTCATCGGTATCTCCTTTTATACCAAGCGCGGTAAGCTGCGCGGCGTTGGTATAGAGTGACGGGAACAGGCCGCTGGTGGCCTGCTCCAGGCAGCCATACGGATACGCCTGCAGTTCACGAATATAGCGCGCCAGGTTGAGCGGTGGTTTGCCGCTCAGCAGCAGTTGCCCCTGCAGGGTGGCAGGAGAGAAACCGTTGCTGTGCTGCGCCGGTGCGGTCCAGGACTCGCCGGGGTTCAGCATGGCACCGGTATTGACCGTCTGCGCCGGGAATGCCGGACGTACGCCAATTTTCCAGCTCTTCTGCTGCGGGGCAAAGGTTTCGCCCGGAAGCTCCAGGCCGGTAACCTGCGCCGTCACCTCACCGTCGCCATAACCCTCCAGCGCACGCACCGGAATAAACAGGGTACTGCGCGCGCCCGGCGGCAACTGAACCGGCTGCGGCTGTGCACCTTCCAGCGACACTTTGCCTGTCGCGCTCAGGGCGACGTTCAGCGATTGCGGTTTGTCGGTCAGGTTAGTGAGATCCAGCGTCAGCCGTGAGGTATCTCCACTTGCCAGGAAGCGCGGAGTATTAAGCTCGGTAATAACCGGCGCGGCCACCACAACCTTGCTTTCGCTGCTGCCGAAATCATCTTCCGTCCACGCCTGCGCCATCAGACGCAGTTCGCCGTTGAAATCACCAATCGGCAGCGTAACGGTGCCTTCTCCGTTGGCATCCAGCGTAACCGGCTGAGCCTGCTGGGCAATAATGGTGACGTGGTTCACCGGCGGTTTACCGCCGCGCTTGAGTTCATCGCCGTCACCACCGAAACGCAGCGCGGCCATGCGGCCCTGCCCTTCAATGACCTGGCCGTAGATATCATAGATATCCGCGCCGTAACGCTTCTGGCCGAAGAAGGCCTGCCATGGATCTGGCGTAACGTAATCGGTAATGTTCAGCACGCCGCTGTCCACCGCCGACACCAGCACGTTCACTTTCTGCGGAACCGCCCCCTCTTTCACGCTGGCCTTCACCTTCACAGAGAGCGTCTGGTTTGGACGCATTTTTTGCGGGTTATCCAGCGCAATGTTCAGGCGGCGATTTTCGTCGCCCATCGGCAGATGCAGCAGACCAACCGCGCGCTTCGGCGTGGCGGATTTGGATTTATCGCCAGGACGCACCACCAGCGTACTGAGATAAAGATCGTGACGTTTCCAGGCTTTATCCACCGGAATGGAAAGATCGAGCCCGTTTGCCGGTACGTCGATCTCTTTCCACCACAGCGGCCCTTCGCTGGACTCGATCATCGCATAGCCCTTGCCTGCGGCTGGCGCTGCAATGTGCAGCTGGATGGTATCGCCTGGCTGATAGGCCGGTTTATCCAGTTTCAGGGTCACGCGGTCAGGGCGCGCGGCCCCGGTGCCGTCGCTGTTATCCTGCCAGCTGTAACCTGCCCAGAAGCGCACGCTGCTGACCACATCATCAGGCGCTTTCACTTCCAGACGGTATGAGCCCCACTCCACCGGGAAGGTGACTTTGCCGGTTTCATCGGCCTTAAGGCTAAGCTCCTGCTCGCCCTCAATCAGATCTTTTTGATCAAACTGAGACTGCCAGCCTTCGCTCTCGGACCAGTTCCAGAAATAGTCGCGGCGTTCACGGATCAGGCGTACCTGCAAACCGGATACCGCTTTTTTCGCGCCGCTGGCATCGGCATAGACGATGTCAAAGCTGGCGTTACCGTTCTCGTCGACGATCGGTTGGTTGACGGTGGTATCGGTACGGTAGTCGTAGACCGCCTTACTGGCGAACTGCGGACGGATACCCGGCAGTTGCGCCGCCGGCCAGATAGCCTGCTCCGCGCGGCGCGTCACCGGACGACCGCCTGATTCCAGCAGGCTCGCCTGCAGGATCAGCTGCAGAGGAGAGTGTACCTCTTTCCACTGGCTTTCGATGGTGACCTGCCCGTGCCCCTGCTCATCCAGCGTAAGCTGCACTTCATCCAGACTGCGGCTCAGGTTTTCTTCCGCAATATCACCAAACTGGAAGCCGGGCAGCGCAGCAACTGCCTCACGCAGCGGACGCAGGAAAAGCTGGCCCTGAAGAGAATTGCCGTTGGCCGGAGCGCCATACAGGTAATAGCCCACGATGTTGAAGTCCACCTCATCCTGTGGGGAAACCGGTGCTTTTTGTCCCGTCAGATTGAGCGCCATACGCTCGGGCATAAAATCTTCGACGTGGAAATCCCACAGGCGCTGCTGGTTATCGCCCGTATTGGCGCGAATATGCCACATGCCGGTCTGCGCGCCGCTATCCAGCGGGTAGTTGAAGCGGTAGAGGCCGTTCTCAGGCTGAACAACGATCGTGCGTGCCACCTGGCCGTCCGGGCGCAGCACGTCAAGCTTCACGGGCTGATCGGGAAGCGGTTTTCCGTCGCTGTCGCGCAGCAGGCCGTTAAGAATCACCGTTTCACCCGGACGATAAAGATCGCGTGGGCCAAACATAAAGAATTGCTTGCTGAAGCCGGGGCTACCGGCGATGTCAAACTCTGCCAGGTCGAGCGCTGGGAGCTTGAGATCGAGCAGCGTAGTCTGGCCGTCTTTGCTGGCGAGGATCAGCGCGGCTTCTTTGTCTGTTTCAAGCTTCGCATGGCCGTCGGCGTCGCTGCTGGCTTCGGCGAGCGTCTGACCTTTGTCATTCAGCAGCGTGACGGTGACGCCGGACTGCGCCGCACCGTTTTCCAGGCTCTGGGTGAAAATGTCCAGCCGGTTATGATAGCGGTGAGCAGACAAACCGATATCGCTCAGGGTAAAGAGCGTTGCGGCATTGCTGTAGTTGTAGTGCCCTGCCTGGTTCATGACGGCGATATAAACGCCGGACTGCTGAAGCGGCTTGATATCTTTAAGCGGCAGGAGCAGTTTTTCACGCGTGTTGCGCGCCGGGTTGAGGTCAAAACGACCGGTATAGACCAGTTCCGCCATCTTCAGCAGATTGTCAGATTCCCAGTTGGTCAGCGAGTTGCGGTACTCCCACTGGCTGACAAACGAGGCCAGCGATTCCGGCTTCACGCGGTAGAAATTGACGTCCACATTGTTGACGTTAAGCGCCATCACCGGCAGCCCTTCCACCACTTTGCCCGGCAGCAGCGAGCCGCGGCTGGCGAAACCGACCGACGGCTCTATATCTCGCGTGGTCAGGGCTTTTTCATAATCAATGCCAAAGGTCGCTTTGTTCAGCGCCACCAGGCCACGATCCACAGTGATAACCAGATTACGGTTTGGCTCCAGATGGCGCAGGCGCAGCTCTTTCAGGTTAGGCGCAAGTTCCCACGCCCCGTCAACTTTGCCGCTTTTCTTATCCACGACGTGAACCGTCTTCGCGAAATCCTGTTCCGGATCCAGCGGGACAGAGAAGGTCAGCACCAGCGTAGCGGCTCCGTCCAGTTGCACTTCAGACGCATCAAGCAGAGTCAGCGCTTTTCCCTGACTCTGGGCGGCCATTTTAGCCAGCTTTTCAGCGTCGGGCTTTTCCGCGGCTTTCGGTGTTGATGCGGTGGATGCTGCGGGAGCCGCAGCCTGAGGTTTATCGTCGCTGTTATCACAGCCGACAAGCGTAAAGGTGGTGAGCAGCGCGAGAGAGATCGCGGCTAAGCGAAACGGTTTCATCCTGTGTCCCTGGCCTGAGGGGGCCTGTTGGTCGTCGTCCGGATAAGTATTATCCGCAAGTTTCGTTAATTCAAAAAGTCCAATTTTAGAATCTGGAAAGCGCCTCGCAGAATGGCATCACGCCGCTACACCGGGATGGAACCGCGATCACAGCGCATAACGTCACATGTTACCTTTTACGTCATTTGTTTTTAAAACAAGAAGATAGCTGGATATGTTCGCTCAGAGCCTGCTAGTTTTATGACCATGACGCACCCCGAGTGCGCGGTTCAAAAAGAGAGAAAGCCATGAAACGAGCCGTGAACGCCCTACAAAATTTCGGAAAATCATTATACGGACCGGTACTTATCTTACCTATTGTTGGTCTGTTTATCGCCTTTGGCAATGTGCTGGGCAACGGTAACCTGGCCGAATACCTGCCGTTCCTTGGTCATCCGCTTATCCAGAGTATCGGCCAGCTGATCGCCAAATCTGCCGTGTCGGTGCTGGTCAACCTGGCGCTGGTGTTTGCCGTCGGGATCCCGATTGGTCTGGCGACGCGCGATAAAGGCTACGCGGCGCTGATTGGGCTGGTGACTTTCGTGGTGTTTATCAACGCCATGAACGTGACGCTGCAGCTGCAGGGCGAGCTGGCCCCTGCTGAGCAGATGAAAGCTGCGGGGCAAAGCATGGTGCTGGGCGTTCAGGTGCTGGAGATGGGCGTTTTCGCCGGGATCCTGACCGGGGCACTCTCCGGTTATCTGTACAACAAATACTCCGGCGTACAGTTTAACGGCGCGATGGCGATTTACTCCGGCCACTGTTTTGTCGCCATTGTCATGTTGCCCGTCTCTATGCTGCTCGGCGTGGTAATGAGCGAACTCTGGCCGTTTGCCCAGCACGGCATTAGCGCCCTGGCGCTGGCAATTAAAGGCTCCGGCCCGTTCGGGGTGGCGATCTACGGTTTCCTTGAGCGCATTCTGGTGCCGACCGGCCTGCACCATCTGGTTTATACGCCGTTCCTGTATACCGAACTGGGGGGCACGCAGGAGGTGTGCGGCACGGCTTATCAGGGGGCGCGCAATATCTACTTCGCCGAGATGGCCTGCCCGGACGTGAAGCAGCTCAGCAGCACGGTAGTGTGGGACGCGCGCGGCATCAGCAAGATGTTCGGCCTGCCCGCCGCCGCGCTGGCGATGTACATGACCGCGAAGCCGGAGCGTAAAGCCGTTGCGAAAGCCATTCTGATCCCGGCGGCGCTGACCTCGCTGCTGGTCGGCGTGACCGAACCGATTGAATTCTCCTTCCTGTTCGTCGCCCCGCTGCTGTTCGTGGTGCATGCGGTCCTGACCGGTATTGGCATGATGCTGTTCTCGCTGCTGGGCGTTCATGCCATCGGCGCCAACGGGATTATCGATTTCATTCTCTACAACCTGCCGCTCGGCACCGAGAAATCCAACTGGCCGATGTACATCGTGGTTGGGCTGATCATGTTTGCCCTCTACTTCGTGGTGTTCCGCTTCCTGATCCTGCGTTTCAACATGAAAACGCCGGGCCGTGAGGATGAAGATCAGGAGACACGCCTCTACAGCAAGCAGGAGTACCAGGCGAAAGGCAATAACGACGGGCTGGGCGAGTCCATCGTGGTGGGCCTGGGCGGCCGGGAAAATATTGAGGTTGTGGATAACTGCTACACCCGCTTACGCGTCACGGTGAAGGATGTTGCCATCATCGACGAGCCGCGCCTGAAGGCGACCGGCGCGAAAGGGGTTATCAAACAAGGTAACAACGTTCAGGTGGTCTACGGGCTGCACGTCAAAAAAATGCGAGAAGCCGTTGAGACGTTTCTCTGAAAGGAGCTAAAGATGTTTACACCCCCATTCATTCTGTCGATTGCCGGCGGCGGCAGCACTTACACGCCGGGAATTGTGAAAAGCCTGATGGTGCGCCTGCAGGATTTCCCGCTGGCCGAAATCCGCCTCTATGACATTGACGAGGCGCGTCAGAACACCATTGCGCCGGTGGTTGAGAAAGTGATTCGCGACCACAGTCAGAGCATCAAATTTACCGTCACCAGTGACCCGGAAGTGGCTTTCAGCGGCGCGCATTTCGTTTTCGCCCAAATGCGCGTCGGCCAGTACAAAATGCGCGAGCAGGATGAGAAGATCCCGCTGCGTCACGGCGTCGTCGGCCAGGAGACCTGCGGCCCCGGCGGGCTGGCCTACGGACTGCGCACGATCCTGCCGATGGTCGAGCTTATCGATCTGGTGGATCGCTACGCGCATGAGAAAGCCTGGATCGTGAACTACTCCAACCCGGCGGCGATCGTCGCGGAGGGCGTGCGACGCCTGCGACCAAATGCTCGCGTGCTGAACATCTGCGATATGCCGGTCGCGGCGATGCGTAATATGGGGGCCATTCTGGGTGTCGATCGTCGCAAACTGGAGGTGGACTACTTTGGCCTGAACCACTTCGGCTGGTTTACCCGCGTGCTGGTGGACGGCGAGGACAAATTACCGGAGCTGCGTAAACATATCGCGAAGTTTGGCCTGCTGACGGAAGATGCCGCAAAAACCGATCCGCAGCACTCGGATCCTTCGTGGGTTAAAACCTGGCGCAACATCAAGCCGATTATGGATAACTTCCCGGAGTACCTGCCGAACCCGTACCTGCAGTATTACCTGATGCCGAACCAGATTGTGGAGCATCAGAACCCGGACTATACCCGCGCCAATGAAGTGATGGACGGGCGCGAGAAAAAGCTGTTCGCCGCAGCCGAAGAATACAAGCACACCGGGATTTTACCGGATGCCTTCCACGTGGGCGTTCACGGCGAGTTTATCGTCGATGTCGCCTGCTCGCTGGCCTTTAACCTGCGCCAACGCCATCTGGTAATGGTGGAGAACCGCGGGGCGATTACCAACCTGCCTTATGATGCGGTGGTGGAAGTACCCGCCTATATCACCTCCGAAGGGCCGGAGCCTGTGCGCGTGGGGCTGGTACCGCTGTTCCACCAGACCCTGCTGCAACAGCAGCTGGCGTCTGAACAACTGCTCGTAGAGGCGACCATCGAAGGCAGCTATGAGAAAGCGCTTCAGGCGTTCACCCTCAACCGCACCGTGCCCACCATGGAGCACGCAAAAGCGATTCTGGATGAGATGATAGAAGCCAACCGCGACTACTGGCCTGCGCTGCAAAAAGCCTGGCAGGACGGCGAAACGGTGAAAAAATAGGGGCTTGCTCGCGAGTTGAACGTGGTTTGCTTGTCGGTGTCAGAAAAAACACCGACAATCCTTTTTTACGGAAAAGAATGGAGGCAACCCATGTCCACCTCATATTTTGTAGCCGCCGACTGGCTGATTGAGCACGGCGACGATCCGGAAGTCCAGATTATTGACGCGCGTATGGCCCCGCCGGGCCAGGAACATCGTGACGTTCCCGGTGAATACCGCGCAGGGCATCTGCCTGGCGCGGTATTTTTTGATATCGAAGCCCTCTCCGATCATACCTCTCCCCTGCCGCACATGCTGCCGCGCCCGGAAGCGTTTTCCGTGGCGATGCGCGAGCTGGGCGTCAGCAAAGACAAACATCTTGTTGTTTACGATGAAGGCAATCTGTTCTCCGCGCCGCGCGCATGGTGGATGCTGAAACAGTTTGGCGTGGAAAAAGTCTCGATTCTGGCGGGCGGTCTGGCGGGCTGGAAGCGTGACGAGCTGCCGCTCCAGCAGGGCGACGTGACGCTGCCGGAAGGCGAGTTCGACGCGACGTTCGACGCTAACGTGGTGAAGCGCCTGACCGACGTACTGGTCGCGAGCCATGAAAAGACGGCACAAATCGTCGATGCGCGCCCTGCACCACGCTTTAACGCTGAAGCGGATGAACCACGTCCAGGGCTGAGACGAGGCCATATTCCAGGTGCGCTGAACGTGCCGTGGGGCGACCTGGTGTTTGAGGGCGAGCTGAAAACTACCGACGAGCTGCGTGCCATTTTTGACCGCGCGGGCGTGAATTTACATCGCCCGATTATTGCCAGCTGCGGCTCCGGCGTGACGGCCTGCGTGGTGATCCTGGCGCTCGCCACCCTCGGCGTCAACGACGTTACGCTCTACGACGGCGCCTGGAGCGAATGGGGGGCGCGTGACGATCTGCCAGTTGAACCGGCGAAATAATGGATAACCGCCTGGCCACGCTGTTAACGCGCGGGGCGTCCCTGACCCGCGCGGAGTATCGCGTCCTCGCCCACCTGACGGAGCATCCGCTGCTGGTGGGCAACATCACGGTGCGCGAACTGGCGCAGGCGACGTTTGTTTCTACCGCCACCATTATGCGGCTGTGTCAGAAGCTGGGGTTTAGCGGCTTTAGTGAGTTTATCTGGCACTGCAAGCAGTTGCTCTCCGACACGCCGCATATTGCCGCTCAGGCGCAATCCCTTCCTGAGCTCCCGGCGCTGTTTAATCAGTTTATCGCTAACTATCAGCACACCTTCCAGTGGATCACGCAGGAGAAGCGCCAGCAGTTCGCCGACCTGCTGCGGCAGAAAGAGAGCTTTTTTCTCTACGGGGCCGGGTTTTCCTATCTCTTTGCCGAATACCTGACCAAGAAGCTGCAGGTGTTGGGCAAAACGGCGTTCATCTCCGGGCCGGGGGACAGCCGAAACATTTTTCTCAGCAACGCTGCGCGTTATCAGGTATTTATTGCCGTCTCCCGCAGCGGCGAAACGGAACAGGTGCTGGATAAGGCGCGGATTGCCAAAAACGTCGGCATGACGGTCGTCGCCTTTACCCGCGCCTCGGCCAATACGCTGGCGGGCATGGCGGACGTGCACTTTGCGCTGTATGACGAGGCGGTGCACTTCGCTGCCGAAGCCGCGGGCGTGACGTCCTTTGAGTCGAATCTGGTGCTGCTGATGGATTTACTGCTGCTGGAGGCAACGGGGTGACATTCACCCCGCCGTAATCAGATGATGCGGTTGGTCTTGAGATCGCGCAGGAAGCCGCCCCAGCGACGCTCATAGAACGGCGTGATGTGCTCGGTAATAAAATGGCTGATGCCCTTCTCACCGTTTTTCACCTGACAGATATCGATCGGCTCATCGCCCGGCAGCGTGTCGGTGGCCACGCTTCCCGCCGCCTGAACGATCTCGTCGAAATCGCCATCGGCTTCAATACCGATCAACAGCACCGGCTTTTCGTCCGCGCGCTCTTTAATGGAGCAGAGAAACGCGCGCCTGACGGGCTTGAGCGTTTTGAACAGCGTTGTCAGGGAATCGATCATCTGCGCAGGCGGCTCGGCCACCTCAGACAGTAGCAGCGTTTCGCCCCCTTCCAGCACTTCCTGCGTGCTGAGCGGATTGCCCTCTTCACCAATCAGGTGGCTGATCTCGCGCGGGGTGAACTCTTTCCCGGTTGGCAGCTTAGCGTTAAGGAACAGCGTCTGGCCCAGCGTCATTTCGAACAGCGTGCGCACCGGCATCACCACGAACGCCTGTTCATCTTCTACCGCTTCCTGCAACGCTTCCAATGAAGTGAAGAACGGGATAACCGACGTGCCGTCATCTTTCTCCCAGTGCAGCAGATCCAGCGCGCTGTCTTCGACAACCTGCTCACCTTCCGCCGCGGTGCCCGGTACCCAGACGGTGGATTCCAGTAGCGTGCGGAAAAATGCTGGACGGTGGGCGGGCTCGGTCGCCGCCTGTTCCAGCAGGGTTTCTAATTCGTTTTTGGTATCTGACATAGTTTGGCTACTTCAATAAACGCCGGGTGGCGCTTTGCTTACCCGGCCTACAAAACCACAGGCCCGTGCAAGCGCAGCGCCGCCGGGCAAAAAAGATCACTCAGCCGTCAGCAGGTTCGCCACGGTACGCACGCCCAGACCGGTCGCACCCGCGGACCACTGCTCAACTGCCGCCTTACGGTAGGTTGCGGAGCAGTCGATGTGCAGCCAGCCTTCGTGATAGTTCTCAACGAAGTGCGACAGGAAGCCTGCTGCGGTACTTGCACCCGCCGGGTACGCCGCGCTCGCGGTGTTATTCAGCTCGGCAAAGTTAGACGGCAGCTGGCTGCGGTGGAACTCGGCCAGCGGCAGACGCCAGAACGGTTCGTTTTCCGCAGCCGCGCTTGCCAGCAGGCGAGCGGCCAGCTTGTCGTCAAAGCTGAACAGCGCGTGGTAGTCGTTGCCCAGAGCGGTTTTCGCCGCGCCGGTCAGGGTCGCCATGTCGATAATCAGCTCTGGCTTCTGGGCAGAGGCGTCGATCAGGCCATCGGCCAGCACCAGACGGCCTTCGGCATCGGTGTTCATCACTTCGACATTTTTACCGTTGCGGTAGCGAATGATGTCGCCCAGCTTGAAGGCGTTGCCGCTCACCATGTTGTCCGCGCAGCACAGGTAGAGCTTCACGCGCTTGTTCAGACCGCGGGTGATGGCGAATGCCAGCGCGCCGGTGATGGTTGCCGCGCCGCCCATGTCGGACTTCATGGAATCCATGAATGCGCTCTGCTTCAGGCTGTAGCCGCCGGTGTCGAAGGTGATACCTTTACCGACCAGGCAGGCAAAGACAGGCGCTTCTTTATCGCCGGTTGGGTTGTAATCCAGCGCCAGCAGGACCGGAGGACGTTCGGAGCCACGGCCCACGGTATGAATGCCCATGTAGTTCTGCTCGCGCAGATCTTCACCTTTGGTGATGCGGTAGGACATGTTATCCCCCGCCACGCCGCACAGCAGGTCAACCGCACGCTGCGCCAGTTGCTCAGGGCCTAACTCCTCCGCCGGGGCGTTAATGGTGTCGCGCACCCAGTCGATAATTTTCAGGCGGCTTTCCAGCTCTTTTTGACCGGCTTCGTTGAGGTTCGCCCACTCAATTTTGCGGGTGCCTTTCGGGCCTTTGTAGCCCGCCCAGAACGCCCAGCTGCGGTCAGTATCCCAACCTTCGCCTTCCAGCGAGACATGCTTAATGCCCAGGCCGTCAATTTTACGCGCGGCGCGCTGGATCAGACCTAAATCATCTTTGCCCGTCAGGTGCAGGGTGATACCGTCGTTGTTGATGCTGTAGCTGGCTTTCTCGCCCCAGCGCGCGTCGGCGGGCTGCGTAGAGAGCGTAATCTTCATCGCTTCGGTCATTTTATTTATCCTTATTAGCAAACGGGCCGCCTGAAGGCAGCCCGTTAAGTGATTTACTCTGCTTCATCTAACCAGACTAACAGAATCGCCTCCAGAATTTTTTCATTGGATGCGTTTGGATCGTCGTCGAAATCCTCTAAATCGCAGATCCACTGGTGCATGTCGGTGAATCGTACGGTTTTGGGATCGAGATCCGGGTTCGCGTCGTAGAGCGCTTCGCCGATTTCACGGCTGTCTGTCCACTTCAGTCCCATATTAATGCTCGCGTGCGTGGTTGATGGTGTAGCGTGGGAATTCCACGACCAGATCTTCATCGGTCACCGCGGCCTGGCAGCTCAGGCGGCTGTCTGGCTCCAGACCCCATGCTTTATCCAGCATGTCGTCTTCGTCTTCGGTGCTCTCGGCGAGAGAGTCGAAACCTTCACGCACGATGCAGTGGCAGGTGGTGCAGGCACAGGATTTTTCACAGGCGTGTTCCACTTCGATACCTGCACGCAGGGCAACATCGAGAATGGTTTCACCGGTCTTCGCTTCCAGAACAGCACCATCCGGACAGAGGTCCGCATGAGGCAAAATAACAATCTTTGGCATATTAAACCTCGTCCACGGACTGGCCTTTCAGCGCGACGCGGACAGATTTGTCCATGCGGCG
Organism: Enterobacter cloacae complex sp. P42RS; assembly: GCF_014930595.1. Lineage (NCBI taxonomy): Bacteria > Pseudomonadati > Pseudomonadota > Gammaproteobacteria > Enterobacterales > Enterobacteriaceae > Enterobacter > Enterobacter cloacae complex sp. P42RS. The sequence continues at coordinate 53,356 of NZ_JADBRK010000012.1, read as the reverse complement.
AGCGGCGAAGTCCTGGGTTTGTTTATCAACGTTTTTAATGGCTTCTTCTATTGCGTCAGCGTCATTGCCTTCGGCGACTGCGCGTAAGCGCGCGGCAGCCTCGTCAATCACCTGACGCTCGGCGGCGCTTAACAGCGCGGCATCGGCAGCGAGCGCCCCGTTCAGACTTTCCAGCACACGTGCGGCTTCAACTTTCTGTTCAGCCAGCATACGCGCCTTCACATCCTGCTCGGCGTAGCTCATTGAATCCTGGATCATGGAGGCGATTTCGCCATCGGTCAGGCCGTAGGACGGCTTCACCTGGATGGACGACTCCACGCCGGTCGATTTTTCCATCGCCGTGACGCTCAGCAGGCCGTCCGCATCTACCTGGAAGGTCACGCGGATATGCGCCCCGCCAGCTGGCAGCGCCGGGATGCCGCGCAGCGCAAAGCGCGCCAGAGAGCGGCAGTCCTGCACCAGTTCGCGCTCGCCCTGCATCACGTGGATGGACATCGCGGTCTGGCCGTCTTTGAAGGTGGTGAACTCCTGCGCACGCGCCACAGGAATGGTGGTGTTACGCGGGATCACTTTCTCCACCAGGCCGCCCATGGTTTCTAAACCGAGAGACAGCGGGATGACGTCCAGCAGCAGCATTTCACTGTCCGGCTTGTTGCCAACCAGAATATCGGCCTGGATAGCGGCGCCGACGGCAACCACTTTGTCCGGGTCGATGGAGGTCAGCGGCGTGCGGCCAAAGAATTCGCCCACGCGCTCGCGCACCAGCGGCACGCGTGTTGAGCCGCCCACCATGACCACTTCCAGCACCTCGTCAGCCTCCACGCCCGCATCCTTCAATGCGCGACGGCAGGCCAGCAGGGTGCGTTTAACCAGAGGCGCAATCAGCTCGCTGAACTGGTCGCGGGTGATTTCACCCTGCCAGCCTGCGACATTAACGCTGACCGACTGCGCATCGCTCAGCGCAATTTTGGCGTCGATGGCCGCATCCAGCAGTTCGCGCTGAACGCGCGCATCGCTGCGATCGCTGATGCCCGCCTGCTCGCGGAAGTAGTCCGCCAGCAGATGGTCGAAATCATCGCCGCCGAGCGCGGAATCCCCGCCGGTCGCCAGCACTTCAAACACGCCGCGGCTCAGGCGCAGGATAGAAATATCAAAGGTACCGCCGCCGAGGTCGTAAACCGCAATCACCCCTTCCTGACCGGAGTCGAGGCCGTAGGCAATCGCCGCCGCCGTCGGTTCGTTCAGCAGGCGCAGCACGTGCAGGCCCGCCAGACGCGCGGCGTCTTTGGTGCCCTGACGCTGTGCGTCGTCAAAATAGGCCGGAACGGTGATCACTACGCCGTCCAGATCGCCGCCGAGCGTCGCCGTCGCGCGCGCCGCCAGCGCTTTGAGGATGTCAGCAGACACGCGAATTGGGTTCAGCAGGCCGGCCGCCGTGGCAATCATCGGCAGACCGTTTTCACTGGCCTGCAGCTGATACGGCAGGTGCGGGTAGCGGGTCTGGATATCGGCCAGCGAGCGGCCCATCATGCGCTTTACGGAGCTGATGGTGTTGGCCGGATCGCGCGCGGCGTTGGCGCGGGCGTCATAGCCGACCGCGTGACCCTGCTGCTGGTAGTGGACCACGGAAGGCAGCAGATGGCGGCCCTGCTCGTCGGCCAGCGTTTCCGCCTGGCCGCTGCGCACGGTCGCCACGAGGGAATTGGTGGTGCCCAGGTCAATACCGACCGCCAGACGACGCTGGTGCGGTGCGGCGCTTAAGCCAGGCTCACTAATTTGTAATAAGGCCATAATTGCTTCCGAAATTAAAAATCGAGCAGCTTTTCTTCGAGTTGTTCAGCGCTGCTTCGCAGTTTATCGAGAAAACGGAGTTTGCGCACAGTGTCTGCCGCCACGTCCCAGGTCTCGTTGTTCAGTTGCTCCACCATCTGCTGATGGCGGGTATCGAACATGCCCTTCACGCGCGTGATAAAACGTTCCAGACGCGCTTCGTCTTTGGCCTGTTCAATCTCATCCAGCTCTTCGCGCAGCTCCAGCTGTTCCATCAGAAACGCGGTGTCGCGCACGGTGTGCTGTTCGCTCGCCAGATCGAAGCCGTGGAGCGAGAGCAGATATTCTGCACGCGCCAGCGGATGGCGCAGCGTCTGCCAGGCCTGGTTGATGGTCGCGGAGTGCGATACCGCAGCCAGCTGCTCTGCCTGCGTCCCGCTGGCGAATTTATCCGGATGATACTGACGCTGCAGATCCTGAAAACGGACCGTCAGCGCCTGAAGATCGATCGGGTATTGAGCGGGTAGTCCGAAGAGAGTGAAGTAATCCATAACAATCTCAGGGGTAGCCTGTTAGAACAAACCCCACGCGCAGCAAAGCCACGGTGGGGTTTCGGATGACGCGCGGTTAAACGTGGAAGCTTTCGCCGCAACCACACTCGTCTTTGACGTTCGGGTTCGTGAATTTGAACCCTTCGTTCAGGCCTTCTTTTACGAAGTCCAGCTGAGTGCCGTTGAGAAATTGCAGGCTTTTGCCATCGACCACCACCTTCACGCCCTTGTCTTCAAACACGGTGTCATCAGACGCCGGCTCGTCAACAAACTCCAGTACGTAAGCCATACCAGAACAGCCGGAGGTACGTACGCCCAGTCGCAGGCCAAAGCCTTTACCACGGTTCGCCAGAAAAGAGCTTACTCGCGCGGCAGCGCTGTCGCTAAGGGTAATCGACATACTCAAACCTCAATTATTTTGCTTCACGTTTGCTTTTGTAATCCGCAATGGCGGCTTTGATCGCGTCTTCTGCCAGAATTGAACAGTGAATTTTCACCGGCGGCAGTTCGAGTTCTTCAGCAATATCCGTGTTCTTAATTGCCTGTGCTTCGTCCAGAGACTTGCCCTTCACCCACTCGGTGACCAGGGAGCTGGACGCAATTGCAGAACCGCAGCCGTAGGTCTTGAAGCGCGCGTCTTCAATGATACCTTCATTGTTGACTTTAATCTGCAACTTCATTACGTCGCCACACGCCGGCGCACCAACCATGCCGCTACCGACAGATTCATCGCTGTTGTCAAAAGAGCCAACGTTGCGCGGGTTCTCGTAATGATCGATAACTTTTTCGCTGTATGCCATGATTGAATTCTCCTTATATACCGATTAGTGATGTGACCATTCAATGCTGTTCAGATCCACGCCCTGCTTGAACATTTCCCACAGTGGAGAAAGGTCGCGCAGACGGCCAATGGAGTTACGAACCAGCTTGATGGTGTAGTCAATCTCTTCTTCGGTAGTGAAACGACCTAAAGAGAAACGGATAGAGCTGTGTGCCAGCTCGTCAGTCATACCCAGCGCGCGCAGCACGTAGGATGGCTCCAGGCTTGCAGACGTACAGGCAGAACCGGAAGAAACGGCCAGGTCTTTCAGCGCCATGATCAGCGATTCGCCTTCAACATAGTTGAAGCTGACGTTGAGGATGTTCGGCGCGCCCTGCTCGAGATCGCCGTTCAGATACACTTCTTCCATATCTTTCACGCCGTCCCACAGACGGTTACGCAGCGTGCGCAGGCGCGCCATCTCGGTTTCCATCTCTTCTTTCGCAATGCGGTACGCTTCGCCCATGCCCACGATCTGGTGAACAGGCAGCGTACCGGAACGCATGCCGCGCTCGTGACCGCCGCCGTGCATCTGTGCTTCGATGCGGATACGTGGCTTACGACGAACGTACAGCGCGCCGATCCCTTTCGGGCCATAGATTTTGTGGCCGGAGAAGGACATCAGGTCTACTTTCAGCTGGCTCAGGTCGATAGGCAGTTTGCCCACGCTCTGGGTCGCGTCCACGTGGTAGATGATACCGCGCGCGCGGCACATTTCGCCGATGGTGGCGATGTCCTGAACGACGCCGATTTCGTTATTAACGTGCATGATGGAGACCAGGATGGTGTCGTCACGCATCGCCGCTTCGAGCTCTTTCAGGTCAATAATACCGTTGCTCTGCGGCGCCAGATAGGTCACTTCGAAACCTTCACGCTCCAGCTGGCGGCAGGTGTCCAGCACGGCTTTGTGTTCGGTTTTGCTGGTGATGATGTGCTTGCCTTTTTTCTGATAAAAGTTGGCTGCACCTTTGATCGCCAGGTTGTCGGATTCGGTCGCACCGGAGGTGAAAACAATCTCACGCGGGTCGGCACCCACCAGGTCAGCAATCTGATTACGGGCGATATCCACCGCCTCTTCAGCATGCCAGCCAAAACGGTGTGAACGGGAAGCTGGGTTACCAAAGTTTCCGTCCAGGGTCAGACACTGCATCATTTTCTCGGCAACACGCGGGTCCACCGGCGTGGTTGCGGAGTAGTCGAGATAAATCGGTAATTTCATTGCTCTATAAACTCCGTACATCGCTTCAATGCAAGGAATCAGGCAACCGGCTGGATGTACGACCGAGTACGCGGGGTGTGACCACCCCGGCCTGATTCTGAAATACTTATCGTTTTATTACGCGCGTAATTTGACGTCGATAGCGTCCTGCGCGCGGGTGCTGCGTTGTGAATCATGGCTGTGCTGACGACCTGATACGTCCAGAACTTCCTGGTTATTGACCAGTTCACCGAGGGTGATGTTGTTCAGGAAGCCGGTCAGACGGTCGCTCAGATCGCGCCACAGCGCGTGGGTCAGGCACTTATCGCCGCCCTGGCAGCCGCCTTTACCCTGGCAACGGGTTGCGTCAACGGATTCATCCACCGCGCTAATCACTTCGCCAACCGCAATACTGCCCGCGTCTTTACCCAGCAGATAACCGCCGCCCGGGCCACGAACGCTGGACACCAGTCCATTTTTACGCAGTCTGGAGAACAGCTGTTCCAGGTAAGAGAGGGAGATCCCTTGTCGTTCAGAAATATCAGCCAACGGAACCGGGCCCGCTTCGGAGTTGAGCGCAACGTCCAGCATCGCGGTCACGGCATAACGCCCTTTAGATGTCAGTCTCATGTCTTACTTAACCTCAAACTCGCCCCTGCCCGGGGTTTTTTATTGTAAAATGGGGGTATTGCATAGCAGGGCCAAGTCTGACATTCCTGACTAAAATGGTCAACTATTTACTTGACTGTTTTAGTCAGGTATTTAACCTTCTGTGCCTTCATAATATAGGTGCGGCCTGACGCCCTCACCCCAACCCTCTCCCACGGGGAGAGGGGGAAATCGGCACTACTCTTTATTCTTCTGCTCAATCGACGCCAGAATTCCGCGCAGGATGTTCAGCTCCTGGCTTTCCGGACGCGCGCGGGTAAACATGCGGCGCAGCTTATTCATCACCTGGCCAGGGTGGCCTTCACGGATGAAGCCGGTAGCGAGCAGCGTCTGCTCCAGGTGACCGTAGAAACGCTCAAGGTCGTCCACCAGCGGGTAGGCCGTCTCTTCTTTCGGTTCTGCCTGCTTCTCCTGCGTCGCCAGCCAGGCCATGCGCACTTCGTAGGCGATTACCTGCACCGCCATTGCCAGGTTCAGCGAGCTGTATTCCGGGTTGGCGGCAATTGCCACGTGGTAGTGGCACTTCTGCAGTTCGTCGTTGGTCAGGCCAACGCGCTCGCGGCCAAACACCAGCGCAACCGGCGCCTGCTCTGCTTCTGAGACGCTTTTCAGGCCGCATTCGCGCGGATCCAGCATCGGCCACGGCAGCGTGCGTGAACGCGCGCTGGTGCCGACAACGAGGCTGCAGCCGGCCAGCGCTTCGTCGAGGGTATCAACGATCTGCGCGTTGCCGATCACGTCGCTGGCCCCGGCCGCCAGGGCGATAGCCTGAGAGTCTGGTTTCACCAGCGGATTAACCAGCCACAGGTTCGTTAAGCCCATGGTTTTCATAGCGCGGGCAACGGAGCCCATGTTGCCGGTGTGCGATGTTTCGACCAGCACGATTCGAATGTTTTGCAGCATAATTTTTAGATGTCTGGGTCCAGTGTCTGAAGAATATTCGGGCATATTATCATAAACGGGAGACATAATCCGATCCCGCTGCTATACTCTGCGCCGATTTTCCTGTTCTTTAACATCCAGTGAGAGAGACCGATGCATCCGATGCTGACCATCGCCGTGCGCGCAGCGCGCAAGGCGGGTAATGTAATTGCCAAACACTACGAAACGCCAGACTCCGTAGAAACCAGCCAGAAAGGCAGCAATGATTTCGTGACTAACGTCGATAAAGCCGCAGAAGCGATTATTATCGAAACGATCCGCAAATCTTACCCGCAGCACACCATCATCACCGAAGAAAGCGGTGAACATGAAGGTACCGATCAGGATGTTCAATGGGTTATCGATCCACTGGATGGCACCACCAACTTCGTTAAACGCCTGCCACACTTCTCTGTGTCAATCGCAGTACGCATTAAAGGCCGTACTGAAGTCGCCGTTGTTTACGATCCAATGCGTAACGAACTGTTCACCGCGACCCGCGGTCAGGGCGCACAGCTGAACGGCTACCGTCTGCGCTGCAGCAACGCACGCGACCTGGACGGCACCATCCTGGCGACCGGCTTCCCGTTCAAGGCGAAGCAGCACGCAACCACCTATATGAATATCCTGGGCAAGCTGTTCACCGAATGCGCGGACTTCCGTCGCACCGGCTCTGCTGCGCTGGATCTGGCCTACGTGGCAACCGGCCGCGTTGACGGTTACTTCGAACTGTCACTGAAGCCGTGGGACTTCGCTGCGGGCGAGCTGATCGCACGTGAAGCAGGCGCGATTGTTTGCGACTTCACCGGCGGCCACAACTACATGACCACCGGCAACATCGTTGCGGGTAACCCACGCGTTGTTAAAGCCATGCTGGCCAATATGCGTGACGAGCTGAGCGATGCGCTGAAGCGTTAATCTCCTCATCTCAGCCCTCTCCCCAAAGGGGAGAGGGTGCTAAACGGCGCCGCGCTCATCCACATCGTTACCGCCGCCACCAGCAGAATCACTCCCCCCGCCAGCGCGAGCGTTGTCCATCCTACCTGTCGCCACAGTACCGGCGTTTTATTGCCGCTGAGTTTTACCGCAAGCTGACGGAAGCTGTGAACCAGCAACGCCAAAGACGAAATGGTGAGAGAGGTTCCTGCCGCCATTGCCAGCGCCGAGAGCATGCCCCAGCCGAACACGCCAATCACTTTACTGAACAGCAGCACCATGATTGCCCCCGAGCACGGGCGCATCCCCATAGAGAGAACTATCATCAGCCGCGCGCGCCAGTCGTCACCGCTCTGTAATTGTTCCTGCGTCGGCAGATGCTGATGCCCGCAGCCGCAGTGTTCATCATGAACGTGGTGCGGCGTAAAGGTTTTGAATTTGGGCTTTTGCAGCAGCGCGCGCAGCTTTTTCAGCGCCCGCCAGCAGAGGATCAGCCCCAGCACGCCGACCAGCGCATAGCTGCCCTTCTCCAGCCAGAAGCTGCTCAGGTGCAGCTGGCGCGCGGGAAGCTGTAATAGCGAAAGCACAACCACCACCAGCGCAATCGCCACGCCCCCCTGAAGCAGCGAAGAGGCCAGCGTCAGGCCAATGCTTGATTTCAGCTTCGACGGATGGGTGGCAAGCCAGGTGGTGATGACGATTTTGCCGTGCCCCGGCCCCAGCGCGTGCAGCACGCCATAGATAAAGCTGAACGCCAGCAGAGAACCGCCCGCTTTGGTCGGGTTCTCCGCCACCGCCTTCAGCAGCCCGCTCATCTGCTGGTTGACCTCACGCTGCCAGATGATGCTTTTCATCATCACCTGCGGCCAGGCCTGCCACAGCCAGAGCGAACCGCAAACGGCGAGCAGTAGAAAAAGCGCCAGCGGCCAGAGGTGCAGCCAGCGGCGCGGCTTTCGTACCGGAGAGGAGATCACTGACATTGTAACGTTACCTTCTGCGCAAACTGTTTACCAAGTTCCATGTCCTCCGGTGGGGCATCCTCTTTATCAAGAGAGACAGCAAAATTCAGCGTCTCTTCGCTGGGCTTCGGGGTGTGAACCGTAATGTTGCAGGTTTTTTGCAACGACGCAGGAAGCTGCACGTCGCTGTCCTCGGCGTAGCTCATATCGACGTAGTACGTTGGATCAAAGGTAGAAAACGTATAGGTTTGTCCTGCCAGCGGCTGCGGATGCGCCAGTGGAAGCACGAACGTCAGCACCGCCTGATGTCCGTCGCGGGACATGCCGTATTCTGTCGGGCGATTGAGGAACTTCACCTTTTGTCCGTTATGCCAGAACTCGGTGAAGTAGTGCTGCCCGAGCACGTTGGCCATCACTTCTGCCGCCAGCTTTTTCCAGATTTCGTCGCCGGGCTTCGCGTTACCCGCATCATAAAGCAGATCCGCCGAGGTGATTTCATCCATCGTCCAGCGCATTTTCAGGCCGCTCAGCTGCGTGCCGTCGGTGACCAGCTCGGTTTTCAGGCTGATAAAACTGTGAGGATGTGCGCTGGCGGTAAAGGTGATAACCGCCAAAAATAACGCCATCGCATTTTGTTTAACTGTCTGCATCAATTCCTCACGTCAAAAATTCTGTGATGTTCCCCAGCAATCCTGAGTGAAAGGCCTGCCGGCGCGCTTTTCAGCGCCCATCCTTTAGCTATTCTTATCAAACATTCACACTGGATACCCGACAGATGATGACGACGCTTGAAATTCCATCTGTGCTTTCCAGTTCGCAGCGCCGCTGCCAGGTGCTTTTGATGCTTTACCTGCCCGATGCTGCCGTCACCGCACAGAGCATAATCGCTGCCAACGGCGTGGACGAGGTCATGGCACGGCAAGATATAGCCGAGACGCGCGATGAAATCCAGCGCTATCACCGGCTGGATATCGTCACGCACCATGACGGTAGCTACCGAATTGAAGGCACTGCTCTGAATCAGCGTTTATGTCTGCTGCACTGGCTGCGCAGGGCGCTCCGCCTTTGTCCGCAGTTTGTCTCGCACCAGTTTACCCCAGCCTTAAAAACCGCGCTTAAACAGCACGGCATCGCGCGGCCGCTCTACGACGATGCTAATCTGCGGGCGCTGATCGGCTTCTGCTCACGCAAGCTGCAGCGTCAGTTTGAATGCCGGGACGTCCAGTTCTTACAGCTCTACTTGCAATACTGCCTCATCCAGCACCACTTAGGGAATACGCCGCAGTTTTCCCACGCGCAGCGCAGCTGGACCCAGTCGCGGGGAGAGTATTTTACGGCGCAGGAGATTGTTCGTCACTGGAAGCGGCGCGTGCCGCAGGGCGCGCACGTGGACGAGCAGCTGTTTCTGGCGCTGCTGTTTATGATGCTCCGCACGCCCGATCCGGTGCTTGATAAACACCAGCAGGATCAGCGCCTCCGCCGCGCCATTGTGCGCATGGTGGCCCGTTTCCGCTCCCAGACCGGGATGAACTTCAGCGATGAGCAGGGGCTGACCGATCAGCTGTATATCCATCTGGCTCAGGCGCTGGACCGCTCGCTGTTTGAGATCGGCATCGACAATAGCCTGCCTGAGGAAATTCACCGTCTCTATCCCCGGCTGTTACGCACCACGAAAGAGGCACTCTTTGAGCTGGAAGCCGAATTTGGGCTGCGGTTCTCCGATGAAGAGATGGCGCTGGTAGCGGTTATTTTCGGCGCCTGGCTGATGCAGGAGACCGATCTGCATGAAAAACAGGTAGTGCTGCTGACCGGGGAGGATAAATCCTGTGAGGAGGTGATTGAACAGCAGCTGCGCGAATTAACCCTGCTGCCGCTCAACATTCGCTATCTGACGCTGCAGGTGTTCCAGAAAGAGGGGGCACCGCGCGAAGCCGCGCTGGTTGTCACCCCCTATCCTACCGTGCTGCCGCTGTTCTCGCCGCCGCTGATCCACGCGGTTGAATCACTTAACGCGCAGCAGCAGGAACATATTCGCGCCATGCTGGAATCGTGATCAGGCGCGCGCGGCCACTTTCGGTCGAACAAACATCGCCGGGAGCGCCACCAGCGCCATGACCCAGAACACGCCGTGTCCCAGATGCTGATACAGAAAGCCCGCAAAGACCGTCATCACCGCAATGCTGCCGCCCATCGCCACCGCAGAGTAGACCGCCTGCAGACGGATCACATCCCCGCCCTCGCGCGCCGCGATATAGCGCATCGCCGCCAGGTGGCACACGGTGAAGGTGCCGCAGTGAAGGATCTGCGCCATAATCAGCCACGGCAGTTCGGTCGTCCAGCCCATAATCCCCCAGCGCGCCACGCCGCAGACCGCGGAAAGCAGCAGCAGATCGCGCGCGCCGAAGCGGCGGAACAGCTTTTTGCTGAGGGCGAAAATAATGACTTCTGCCACCACCCCCAGCGACCACAGGTAACCGACCGCTGAGGCCGAGTAGCCCGCCCCCTGCCAGTAGATGGCGCTGAAGCCATAGTACGCCGCATGCGCCCCCTGAAGCAGACAGACGCACGCCAGAAAACGCCAGCTCTGGGCCACCAGGCTCCGCCAGGCGGGCCAGCCGGCGCTCTCCTGATGGCGACTCTCCCCTTGCGGCATCACCGACGGGCGCAGCAGCATGCCCAGCAGCATCGAGGCAATACCGATACTCAGCAGCGCCAGAATCGCGCGGTAGTCGTAAAGGCTGACCAGTTTCCCCACCAGCGCAGAGCCGATCACGAAGGCAATCGATCCCCAGAGGCGCACACGGCCATAATCCATGGTGATCTGCTTTTGCCAGGTGTTCGCCAGCGCATCCGTCAGCGGCACCAGCGGGGAGAAGAACAGATTAAAGCCAACCATCACCACCATCAGCCAGGCAAACTGGTGGCTGACCCAGAAGCAGGCCGCGAAGACCAGCGTCAGCAGGGCCAGAATGCGCACCGCTTTAATCAATAAGGAGGGATCGCTGACGCGGGGGGCAATCAGCAGGCTTCCGAGGAAACGCGCCACCAGCCCCGCGCCCAGCAGAATGCCGATGGTTTCTGGCGTCAAACCAATTCCCTTGAGCCAGACGCTCCAGAAAGGCAGAAAAATACCGTAGCTAAAGAAGTAGGTGAAGTAGCTGAGCGCCAGCCAGCGCGTGGAATGCAAGACCATGAATCCCTCCCGAAATGGAGGCGATAGTCTGGCGTTTATCCTGCACTTTAGCAAGTCGTTAGCGCGCTATAAATTAACGATAAATTAACGTCATGGACAGCCGGTCGGCGTATGGCGTGAGCGGCAAAATTGTATTACGTTTAAAAGACATCGCCTGAAGAGGTCGTTTGCCATGAACAGCTTACGTTATTTCGATTTCGGCTCCTCACGCTCCTTCCTGCTATTGATTGCCCGAATTGCCATCGTTGTCCTGTTTATTATTTTTGGCTATCCCAAGCTGACGGGTTTTAGCGGCACCGTTCAGTATATGACGTCGCTCGGCGCCCCCATGCCGATGCTGGCGGCCATTATCGCCGTAGTAATGGAGGTTCCCGCCGCTATCCTGATCGTGCTCGGCTTTTTCACCCGCCCCCTCGCGGTGCTCTTTGTCTTCTATACGCTGGGCACGGCGATTATCGGTCACCACTACTGGGATATGACCGGAGATGCGGTTGTGCCGAATATGATTAATTTCTACAAGAACGTCAGTATTGCTGGCGCGTTTATTTTGCTGGCGATTGTGGGACCGGGGGCCATTTCCCTGGACCGACGTTAAGCCATAAAAAAAGGCCGCAAGCGCGGCCTTTTTTATTTCTGCAAAGCAGAGGAATTATGCGTATACCGGGAAGCGTGCGCAGATATCCAGAACTTTACCTTTGACGCGCTCGATAACCGCTTCGTCATTGATGTTGTCCAGAACGTCACACATCCAGCCAGCCAGCTCTTTCACTTCCGCTTCTTTAAAGCCGCGACGCGTCACGGCCGGAGAACCGATACGGATACCGGAGGTCACGAACGGGCTCTTCGGATCGTTTGGCACGCTGTTTTTGTTCACGGTGATGTTGGCGCGGCCCAGGGCAGCGTCAGCTTCTTTACCGGTCAGGTTCTTATCAACCAGGTCCAGCAGGAACAGGTGGTTTTCAGTCCCGCCGGATACCACTTTGTAGCCACGGTTCAGGAACACTTCCACCATCGCTTTGGCGTTCTTAGCAACCTGCTGCTGATACACCTTGAACTCTGGCTCCATCGCTTCTTTCAGCGCGACCGCTTTTGCGGCGATAACGTGCATCAGCGGGCCGCCCTGCGCGCTTGGGAACACGGCAGAGTTCAGTTTTTTGTACAGCTCTTCGTCACCGCCTTTCGCCAGGATCAGGCCACCGCGTGGACCCGCCAGGGTTTTATGAGTAGTGGTGGTCACAACGTGAGCGTGAGGAACCGGGTTCGGGTAAACGCCTGCGGCGATAAGGCCCGCAACGTGCGCCATGTCAACGAACAGGTACGCGCCGATGCTGTCTGCGATTTCACGCATTTTTGCCCAGTCAACGATACCGGAGTAAGCAGAGAAGCCACCGATGATCATCTTCGGCTTGTGCTCTTTGGCCTGCTTAGCCATGTCTTCGTAGTCAATTTTACCGGACTCATCAATACCGTAAGGAATGATGTTGTACAGTTTGCCGGAGAAGTTAACCGGGGAGCCGTGAGTCAGGTGGCCGCCCTGCGCCAGGTTCATACCCAGAACGGTATCGCCCGGCTGCAGCAGCGCGGTGTAAACAGCGAAGTTAGCCTGAGAGCCGGAGTGCGGCTGAACGTTCGCGTAGTCAGCGCCGAAGAGTGCTTTCGCACGGTCGATAGCCAGCTGCTCAACGATATCAACGTACTCGCAACCGCCGTAGTAGCGCTTGCCCGGGTAACCTTCAGCGTATTTGTTGGTCAGCTGAGAGCCCTGCGCCTGCATCACGCGCGGGCTGGTGTAGTTTTCGGAGGCGATCAGTTCGATGTGCTCTTCCTGACGTACTTTTTCCTGCTCCATAGCCTGCCACAGTTCGGCATCATAATCGGCAATGTTCATTTCACGCTTTAACATCCGCATCTCCTGACTCAGCTAACAAGTAAATTTTGGCCTGAAAAGGCAGTCCTGTTGGACGACGGGCAACAGTATAACTGAATAGTTCTGTGATAACAGGTCTTGACAAACGATTTTACGCAAACGTTTTCCTTCACGCCACGCAAGGGTTTGAGGAATAAAGATCTCACTATTTCCAGCGGATTTCTTTTCAGGTTTGTGATGCGTATTTTTCATCTTGCAAAGAACCATTTACAAAGCATGGGTATTTTTTATAAGATGCATTTAAAATACATCATTAGGTAATATCAGAAGGAAGCTGCCATGCTCGACGCTCAAACCATCGCTACCGTTAAAGCCACCATTCCCCTGCTGGTGGAAACCGGTCCTAAACTTACCGCCCATTTCTACGATCGCATGTTCACGCACAATCCGGAGCTCAAAGAGATTTTCAATATGAGCAACCAGCGTAACGGCGATCAGCGTGAAGCGCTTTTCAACGCCATCGCGGCCTACGCCAGCAATATCGAAAACCTGGCGGCGTTGCTGCCTGCGGTGGAAAAAATCGCGCAGAAGCACACCAGCTTCCAGATCCAACCCGAGCAGTACAACATCGTCGGCACTCACCTGCTGGCAACGCTGGACGAAATGTTCAGCCCGGGCCAGGAGGTGCTGGACGCCTGGGGTAAAGCCTACGGCGTGCTGGCAAACGTGTTTATCAACCGTGAAGCGCAGATCTACAGCGAAAACGCCAGCAAGAACGGCGGCTGGGAAGGAACGCGCGCCTTCCGTATCGTCGAGAAAACGCCGCGCAGCGCGCTTATCACCAGTTTTGAATTTGAGCCGGTTGACGGCCAGCCGGTGGCCGATTACCAGCCGGGCCAGTATCTGGGCGTATGGCTGAAGCCTGAAGGCTTCCCGCATCAGGAGATCCGCCAGTACTCTCTGACCCGCAAACCAAACGGCAAAGGCTACCGCATTGCGGTGAAGCGCGAGGACGGCGGTCAGGTATCCAACTGGCTGCATAACGAAGCGAGCGTGGGCGACGTGGTCCATCTGGCCGCGCCGGCGGGCGACTTCTTTATGGCCATTGAAACCAATATCCCGGTCACGCTGATCTCCGCGGGCGTGGGCCAAACGCCAATGCTGGCGATGCTGGATACGCTGGCGAAAGCCAACCACAGCGCGCAGGTTAACTGGTTCCACGCAGCGGAGAACGGCGACGTGCACGCCTTTGCGGATGAAGTGAAAGCGCTGGGAGCGACCCTGCCGCGTTTCATCGCGCATACCTGGTATCGCCTGCCGACGGAGGCAGACCGCACTGCCGCACGCTTTGACAGCGAAGGACTGATGAATTTAAGCCAGATGGAAGGGGCGTTTAGCGCGCCGGAAATGCAGTTCTACGTCTGTGGACCCGTGGCGTTTATGCAGTATGCCGCGAAGCAGCTGGTTGAGCTGGGCGTGAATAAAGACAACATTCATTACGAATGTTTCGGGCCGCATAAGGTGCTGTAACGCAAAAAGCCCCTCGTTTGAGGGGCTTTTTTTTCGCCGGGTGGCGAATGGTTAAATCGCGGCGTCGTCTTCTTCGCCGGTACGGATACGGATCACGCGCGCCACGTCAAAGACGAAGATTTTGCCGTCGCCAATTTTGCCCGTCTGCGCCGTGCGGATAATGGTATCCACGCAGGTATCGACGATATCGTCGCTGACCACGATTTCAATTTTCACTTTCGGCAGAAAGTCGACCATGTACTCTGCGCCACGATAAAGCTCGGTGTGGCCCTTCTGACGACCAAAACCTTTCACTTCCGTCACGGTCATCCCGGTGATGCCTACTTCCGCCAGCGCTTCACGTACATCATCCAGTTTGAAAGGTTTAATAATCGCATCAATCTTTTTCATGGTGGGTCCTTAAACTCTTGCCTGTAAGCTGCCTCGTAATCGATTGCTCACAGTACCATACGGCATTACTCTTTAAAATCGTTTGCTTCCAGCTCGTGGCGTGAGAGCAGCTTATAGAACTCGGTGCGGTTGCGTCCGGCCATCCGCGCCGCGTGGGTCACGTTGCCTTTGGTTATCTGCAGCAGCTTGCGCAGATAGTTCAGCTCGAACTGGTTACGCGCTTCCGCAAACGTCGGCAAGGCCGTGTTCTCCCCTTCCAGCGCCTGTTCAACCAGCGCGTCGCTGATAACGGGCGAGGACGTCAGCGCCACGCACTGCTCAATCACGTTCACCAGCTGGCGCACGTTACCCGGCCAGCTGGCGGCCATCAGCCGTTTCATCGCATCAGTCGAAAAGGCGCGCACGAACGGTTTATGCCGATCTGCCGCCTGGCGCAGGAGGTGATTCGCCAGCAGCGGAATATCTTCCGCACGCTCCGCCAGCGCCGGGATCTTCAGGTTCACCACGTTCAGACGGTAGTAGAGATCTTCACGGAACTCGTTGCGGGCCATCACTTTGGGCAAGTCGCGGTGGGTAGCGGAAATGATTCGCACGTTAATATCAATATCGCGGTTGCTGCCCAACGGGCGCACTTTGCGCTCCTGAAGTACGCGCAACAGTTTGACCTGCAGCGGCGCAGGCATGTCGCCAATTTCGTCGAGGAACAGCGTGCCGCCTTCCGCGGCCTGGAACAGCCCTTCCCGGCTGCTTACCGCGCCGGTAAATGCGCCGCGGGCATGGCCAAAAAGTTCAGACTCAAGAAGCTGCTCTGGCAGGGCACCGCAGTTAATGGCGATAAAAGCATTTTTACTGCGCGGGCTGGCGTTGTGGATCGCCTGCGCCAGGATCTCTTTCCCGGTTCCGCTCTGGCCGTTAATCAACACGCTGACGTCTGACTGTGCGACCATTCGCGCCTGCTCAAGCAGACGCAGCATTATCGGGCTGCGGGTGACGATAGATTCACGCCATGCGTCGTCTCCGGAGGGCGCGGCGTGCTCCAGCGCGCTGTCGATAGCTTTGTAGAGCGCGTCTTTATCTACCGGCTTGGTGAGGAAGCTGAACACGCCCTGCTGGGTTGCGGCGACGGCATCCGGGATTGACCCGTGCGCCGTCAGGATAATGACCGGCATGCCAGGCTGCTGCTTCTGGATTTCGGCGAACAGCTGCATGCCATCCATTTCGTCCATCCGCAGGTCGCTGATCACCAGGTCAATCTTTTCGCGGCTGAGGACTTTAAGCCCCTCCTGCCCGCTTTCCGCGGTCACCACGGTGTAACCTTCACTCACCAGACGCATCCCCAGCAGCTTTAACAGGCCGGGATCGTCATCCACCAGTAAGAGATGGGCTGGTTTACGGCTCGTCATGCTTCACATCCTCTTGTTTCGGCATATCGCTGTCCGGTGCAGCAGATGAACTACCAGGCTGGTATTTACGCGACGAGAGCTGTCTTTCGATATCGGTCAGGTTTTCCAGCTTTCGCGTCGTGGTATCCAGCTGAGTACGTAAATGCTGTTGCTGTTGGCGCAGCGTATCCAGCTCGCTGTCGGTTGACTGCTGTAGCTTGCTGTAGCGGGAGCGCTCTTCAGACAGCTGCAGCTGTAACGTCTGCCCATCCCGCCAGAGCTGGTATACCGGGCGCACCTGTGCGGGAAGATTGATCACAAACGTGTCCAGACGGGTCACGTTGGCCCGACGTTCAACGGGGGTAATTTTCGCATCGGCCAGTAAAATCCCACGCTTGAAAGCGTCCTGCCAGGTGTCTTCATCCAGCATCGCCGCCTTCATGCGGGCGTCTACCGGCGCAAGCCGCTGGGCGCAGTCTATTCCGCGCAGCCAGAACAGCGGGTTATTTTCGACATCATGCCCTGACAGATTCCAGATATCCTCACAGCGGGTAGAGAGGAAATCCGCCAGCTGGTTATCGGGCCATTTGTCTTCCTGTTTACCGCTTATCGCACTTTGCGGCGCATGGGAAACGCACCCCGCCAGAACTAAACAGGGTAGACTCAGGCGACCCGCTTTGCTGGAAAACACCGCGCGTATGGCGCGGAAAAAGACGTGTGACATACTCACCAGATATAGATTCATTTTATTAATTTTTCCGGCTCAGGGGCAGTTCAATACGGAAGCAAACATCTGAACGTTCGTCCGTGGCAATGTTTAGCTCACCCTGCATGCGTCGTATGCAGTCCCGGGCAATGCTTAATCCCAGACCGCTTCCTTTTACCGCGCCTTTCCGCTGATGACTCCCCTGGAAAAAGGGTTCGAAGATCATGGTTTTTTCGTCATCGGGGATCGGGGTGCCGGTGTTTGCGACGTCAATAAACACCCGGGAGCCCTTCGTATAACTTCGGATATAAATGTTACCGGATTCAGTACCATAGTGCACCGCATTGGAGTAAAGATTATCCAGAACGCTCATTAATAGCATGGGTTCAGCCAGGCAGGTCGGCGCCTTCAGCTCCACCCCGGTATGCATCATTTTAGCTCTTGCCGGCAAGCTATGGGCGGAGATCACCATATCCACCAGTGGCTCAATCTCCACCTCTTCCAGTACCACCGTCCCGTCAGCCAGCTTGCGGTTGTAATCCAGAAGCTGCTCGATCAGCTTTTGCAGGTTGCGGCTGCTGGCGTCCAGAATTTCGACAATCTCTTTCTGCTCCGGCGTAAGCGGCCCTGCCACCTCGTCCGCCAGCAGTTCCGTTCCTTCACGCATGCTGGCCAGTGGGGTTTTCAGCTCATGGGAAATATGGCGCAGGAACTGATGACGCTGGGATTCCAGCCACGCCAGGCGCTCGGATAGCCAGATAATGCGCTGACCGACGGATCGCAGCTCGCGCGGGCCTTTAAAGGCAACCGTATCCCCGAGCGATTTCCCCTCCCCCAGGCGGTTGATCATACGCTGAATACCCTTCACCGGGCCGATGATCATGCGGGTAAAGAGCAGCACCAGCCCGAGGCTCACGAGGAACAGCACCAGCGCCTGCCAGCCGAAGAACTGGCCGCGCTCGGCAATCTCCTGCTGCAGCTGCTGGCCGCGAGAGAAAATGACCGTGCGCGTTGACTGCACCATTTCGGTATTGGCGGCGGCGAATGCCTCAAGGCGCGCGGCGGCAGCCGCATCCGGGCCGCTGTTCTGGCACTGCAGCTGCGCGAGATCGTTCAGATCCTGACGTAACGCCTGATACAGCCTGTCGTCCGGCAGCACGCCCGCGTGGGCATCCAGCATTTCGCTGTAGCGCTTGCGCTGGCTCTGGTACACCTTCTCCAGCGTCCGATCGTCGAGCACGCAGTACTGACGATAGCTACGCTCCATCTCCAGCGCAGCGTTGGTCATCGCTTCACTGCGTCTGGCATCGATAAGCGTGGTGCGGTTCGTCAGCGCCGCCTGGGCACTCAGCGCATTGAGGCTCTGCCATGCCTGCCAGGCGAGGATCAGCAGCGGCAGCAGGATCAGCAGAAAGGCCATCATCACGAGCTGTCGCAGGGAGCGGGGAAAAACGGGCCAGCGTTTCAACGCATTACTCTCTTCATGGGGGTTTACGGAGAGCGTAACTGAGTCTGCCCTTCAGATACAACAAAGCCGGGTAAAAACCCGGCTTTGTTATGGAATAAGGCGGTGCCTAACTCGACGTTTCGCCCTGGCCTGATAAAGCATCGCTATGATCAGTAGTTGGACGGCAGGCACCTTTTTGTGCGTCATTCGAAGTTTATGTAGCACGTCCCGAAGGGGCTGACATAAGAAGGTGAATGAGCCACTGGTTAATATTATGCAACACCCATGCCAGAATGCAAAACAAAATATTAACACATTGAAATATATATCTTTTATTGGTTTAATCTATTTGTTGTGCGCTGAATGATTTCCATGCTAAGTGTCGCTATTAAGCAACACCTTAACGGGAACCTGTCCTGCCATATATAAATCAATAAGTTAAATGTCTCCATTTGGAGACACCCATATACCATCTTTGTCGCAATTTTGCGACACGCATAAAAAAACCCGGTGGCGCTACGCTCACCGGGTCTACAAAGTACCTGCTTTACATCTTAACCCAGCTGTTTACGCGCGTTGCGGAAGATACGCATCCACGGGCTGTCCTCGCCCCAGTTTTCCGGGTGCCAGGAGTTGCTCACGGTACGGAACACGCGTTCAGGGTGCGGCATCATGATGGTCGCGCGACCGCTTTCGCTGGTCACCGCCGTAATACCATTGACGGAGCCGTTCGGGTTCGCCGGATAGGTTTCCGTGACCTTGCCGAAGTTATCGACAAAGCGCAGCGCCACCAGGCCTTTGCTCTCGAGCTGCGCCAGATGGGCCGCATCGCGCACTTCTACCTGACCTTCGCCGTGGGAAACGGCGATTGGCATCTGAGAGCCAACCATCCCCTGCAGCAGCAGAGACGGGCTCTGAGTCACTTCAACCAGACTGAAGCGCGCTTCGAAGCGGTCGGACTGGTTGCGCACAAAGCGTGGCCAGGCTTCGCTGCCCGGGATCAGCTCGCGCAGGTTAGACATCATCTGGCAGCCGTTGCACACGCCCAGCGCCAGGGTTTGCGGACGATGGAAGAAGGTCTCGAACTCGTCGCGCACGCGGCTGTTAAACAGAATGGACTTCGCCCAGCCTTCGCCTGCGCCCAGCACGTCACCGTAGGAGAAACCGCCGCACGCCACCAGCGCATGGAAATCTTCCAGACCGGTACGCCCGGCCAGCAGGTCGCTCATGTGGACGTCGATAGCGTCAAAGCCCGCGCGGTGGAAGGCTGCCGCCATCTCAACGTGGGAGTTAACGCCCTGCTCGCGCAGCACGGCCACTTTCGGACGCGCGCCGGTCGCAATGTACGGCGCAGCGATATCTTCGTTGATGTCGAAGGAAAGCTTCACGTTCAGGCCAGGATCCTGGTCATTCGCTTTCGCGTTATGCTCCTGATCGGCGCATTCCGGGTTATCGCGCAGGCGCTGCATCTGCCAGGTGGTTTCTGCCCACCACATGCGAAGCCGTGAGCGGCTTTCGCTGAACACGGCGTGACCGTCTGCTTCAATGACGAAGCGGTCGCCCTGAACGGCTTTCCCCAGATAGTGGACGCAGTCTGCCAGACCGTGCTTCGCCAGAATCGCTTCCACCGCCTCGCGGTCTGTGGCGCGAACCTGAATCACCGCACCCAGCTCTTCGTTAAACAGCGCCGCCAGGCGGTCTTCGCCAAGCGTTGCAATGTTCGCTTCAACGCCGCAGTGGCCGGTGAAGGCCATCTCTGCCAGGGTCACCAGCAGGCCGCCGTCGGAACGGTCGTGGTAGGCCAGCAGCTTGCGCTGTGCCACCAGCGCCTGAATTGCGTCGTAGAAGCCTTTTAGCTGCGCCACGTCGCGCACGTCGGCTGGCTTGTCGCCAAGTTGACGGTAAACCTGCGCCAGTGCGGTGGCGCCCAGCGCGTTGTGGCCCTTACCCAGGTCAATCAACAGCAGGGCGTTATCTTCGGTCGCCAGCTGCGGCGTAACGGTATGGCGCACGTCTTCCACGCGGGCAAACGCGGTGATCACCAGCGACAGCGGAGACGTCATCTCGCGCTGCTCATTACCCTCCTGCCAGCGGGTTTTCATCGACATGGAGTCTTTACCCACCGGAATGGTCAGGCCGAGGGCTGGACACAGCTCCTCACCCACCGCTTTCACGGCTTCATACAGGCCAGCGTCTTCACCAGGGTGACCGGCTGCCGCCATCCAGTTCGCGGAAAGTTTGATACGTTTGATGTCGCCAATCTGCGTCGCCGCGATATTGGTCAGCGCTTCACCGACCGCCAGTCGTGCAGAGGCGGCGAAGTCCAGCAGCGCCACCGGGGTGCGTTCGCCCAGCGCCATCGCTTCGCCGTAGTAGCTGTCGAGGCTCGCGGTGGTCACGGCGCAGTTCGCCACCGGGATCTGCCACGGGCCAACCATCTGATCGCGCGACACCATACCGGTAACGGTACGGTCGCCAATGGTCACCAGGAAGGTTTTCTCTGCCACAGCAGGCAGGTGCAGCACGCGGTTGACCGCTTCCGCCACGGTAATGCCCTGGCGATCCAGCGCTTTGCCCGCCGCTTTACGGGTTGTTACGTCGCGGGTCATCTTCGGCGTTTTACCGAGCAGCACGTCCAGCGGCAGATCGATAGGCTGGTTGTCGAAATGGGTGTCGCTGAGAGTCAGGTGCTGCTCTTCGGTCGCTTCACCGATGACGGCATACGGCGCGCGTTCGCGGCGGCACAGCTCGTCAAACAGCGGCAGCTGGTCGGCCGCAACCGCCAGCACGTAGCGCTCCTGGGATTCGTTACACCAGATTTCGAGCGGGCTCATGCCCGGCTCATCGCTCAGGATATCGCGCAGGTTGAAACGGCCACCGCGACCGCCGTCGCTCACCAGCTCCGGCATAGCGTTGGACAGGCCGCCCGCGCCCACGTCGTGGATGAACAGAATCGGGTTGGCCTCGCCCAGCTGCCAGCAGCGGTCGATCACTTCCTGGCAGCGACGCTCCATCTCAGGGTTGTCACGCTGCACGGACGCGAAGTCGAGATCCGCATCAGACTGGCCGGAGGCCATAGAGGAGGCCGCGCCGCCGCCCAGACCGATGTTCATCGCCGGGCCGCCCAGCACGATCAGCTTCGCGCCGACGACGATCTCGCCTTTCTGCACATGATCGGCACGGATGTTGCCGATCCCGCCTGCCAGCATGATCGGTTTGTGGTAGCCGCGCAGCTCTTCGCCGTTGTGGCTGTCCACCTTCTCTTCGTAGGTACGGAAGTAACCGTTCAGCGCCGGACGACCAAATTCGTTGTTAAACGCCGCGCCGCCCAGCGGGCCTTCGGTCATGATATCCAGCGCGGTCACGATGCGCTCTGGCTTGCCGAAATCTTCTTCCCACGGCTGTTCAAAGCCAGGGATGCGCAGGTTAGAAACGGAAAAGCCGACCAGACCCGCTTTTGGTTTCGCCCCACGACCGGTCGCCCCTTCGTCACGGATTTCGCCGCCGGAGCCGGTCGCCGCACCCGGCCACGGAGAAATGGCCGTCGGGTGGTTGTGGGTTTCCACTTTCATCAGAATATGCGCAGGCTCCTGATGGAAGTCATAGCGCCCTGCTTCGCGATCGGCGAAGAAGCGGCCCACCTCGGAACCTTCCATCACCGCAGCGTTGTCTTTATAGGCAGACAGCACGTGGTCAGGGGTTTGTTCCATGGTGTTTTTGATCATTTTGAACAGCGACTTCGGCTGCTGTTCGCCGTCGATAATCCAGTCGGCATTGAAAATCTTATGGCGGCAGTGCTCAGAGTTGGCCTGCGCGAACATGTAGAGTTCGATGTCGTTCGGGTTGCGGTTGAGCTTAACGAACGCGTCCTGCAGGTAGTCAATTTCGTCTTCTGCCAGCGCCAGGCCGAGACGCAGGTTGGCGTCAATCAGCGCCTGACGGCCCTGCCCCAGCAGGTCCACGCTCTGTACCGGTGCAGGCTGATGATGGGAGAAAAGCTTCTGTGCGTCATCAAGAGAGGCAAACACGCTCTCCATCATGCGGTCGTGCAATTCAGCCGCAACCGCCTGCCACTGCGCGTCGCTCAGGGTAGAGGCTTCGACGTAGTACGCTACGCCGCGCTCCAGACGGTTAATCTGGCTCAGGCCGCAGTTGTGGGCAATGTCGGTGGCTTTGGAAGACCAGGGGGAGATGGTGCCCGGACGCGGCGTCGCAAGGATCAGTTTGCCGGTTGGCGTATGGCTGCTCAGATTTGGGCCATACTTGAGCAGGCGTTCCAGCTGTACGCGCTCCTCTGCATTCAGGGGGGCATTCAGGTCAGCAAAATGGACATACTCAGCGTAAATATTGCTTACCGGAAGGTCGGCCGCCTGAAAACGTGCCAGCAGTTTGGTAATACGGAAGGCAGACAGTGCAGGCGAACCACGCAGAATTTCCATCATAAGTCTCTCGTCTTCGAAGCGCCGGGGCGCTTACAGTGTGCGCAAGGGGGGAAAACGGGCGTCATTATAGAGAATCCTGAGCGCCGACGAAACCGTTTGCGTCGAAATAAAATCGACTTCAGCGTTTAACAATAGATGTGACCTGTCTCTCTAATTGGTTGCCAAGTGGCGCAAGTTTACGCAAAATGCCGCTCATTCAATGACAAACCTTATGATTAACATGGCTACAGCAGACTGAGGCAACCGGCGTCGCAGAGAATTAACTAATTGAAAAAATTAAAGATTAATTATCTGCTCATCGGCATTGTAACGTTGCTGCTGGCAGTGGCCCTCTGGCCTTCCATCCCCTGGTTCGGCAAAGCCGAAAATCGTATCGCCGCCATTCAGGAGCGGGGGGAACTGCGCGTCAGTACCCTCAACTCTCCGCTGATTTACAGCGACATCAACGGCAAAATTATTGGTCTGGATTATGAGCTGGCGCAGCAGTTTGCCGATTATCTGGGCGTGAAGCTTAAAATTACCGTCCGCCAGAACATCAACCAGCTGTTTGACGACCTGGACAACAACAACGCCGATATCCTCGCTGCCGGGCTGGTCTATAACAGCGAGCGCAGCAAGAACTACCAGCCGGGCCCGACCTACTACTCCGTTTCCCAGCAGCTGGTTTATCGCGTCGGGAGCCTGCGCCCGCGTACGCTTGCCTCGATCAACGCGCAACAGCTGACGATTGCTCCCGGCCACGTAGTGATTGACGACCTGCGTGAGTTAAAGGAGAAAAAATACCCGGATCTGAGCTGGACGGTTGACCCTAAACTCGGCACAACGGAGCTGCTGGAGCAGGTCAAAGATCAGAAACTGCCCTACACCATCGCCGATTCGGTGGCGATCAGCCTGTTCCAGCGGGTGCATCCTGAAATCGCCGTGGCGCTGGACGTGACGGACGAACAGCCGGTGACCTGGTTTACCCATCTGGATGATGACCAGACCCTCTCGGCGGCCATGCTGGATTTTTATAACACCATCAATGAAGACGGCACGCTGGCGCGACTTGAGGAGAAGTACCTCGGCCACGGGGATGACTTTGACTACGTTGACACCCGCAGCTTCCTGCGCGCGGTTGACAGCGTCCTGCCTGACCTGCAGCCGCTTTTCGAAAAATATGCTCAGGAGATTGACTGGAAACTGCTGGCGGCTATCTCGTACCAGGAGTCCCACTGGGACACCCAGGCCACGTCGCCAACGGGCGTACGCGGACTGATGATGTTAACCAAAAATACCGCGCTGAGCCTGGGCGTTAACGACCGTACCGATGCGGAACAGAGCATCAGCGGCGGGGCGCGCTACCTGCAGGATATGATGGCTAAAGTCCCGGAAACCGTGCCGGAAGAGGAACGGATCTGGTTTGCGCTGGCGGCCTACAACATGGGCTACGCGCACATGCTTGACGCGCGGGCTCTGACGGCGAAAACGAAGGGAAACCCGGACAGCTGGTCAGACGTAAAACAGCGCCTGCCGCTGCTGAGCCAGAAGCCATGGTACAACAAGCTGACGTATGGCTACGCGCGCGGACATGAAGCCTACGCCTACGTGGAAAATATACGTAAGTATCAGATTAGCCTGGTCGGCTATCTGCTGGAGAAAGAGAAAGAGGCAACAGAGGCAAAACAGCTGGCGGAAAGTTATCCGGTTGTGGCGCCGGACGAGCTTAATCATCCGACAACTTCAATTCTGCCTTTTGTTGCTTTTTCTGCTGACGGCGCATTCGAAAGAAATCGCTTAATAGCCCCGAACACTCTGGTGCAAGTACCCCACCGATAGTCTGCACCTGATGATTCATTCCTGGATGACCCAGCACGTCCATTAGTGAACCGGCCGCACCGGTTTTTTCATCCCGCGCGCCATACACCAGCGTACCGATTCGGCTGTGCACCATCGCCCCGGAGCACATCACGCACGGTTCAAGGGTGACATACAGGGTGGTATCAAGCAGACGATAGTTTTGCAGCACCAGTCCGCCCTGTCGCAGCGCCATAATTTCAGCATGCGCGGTAGGATCGTGGCGGCCAATAGGACGGTTCCACCCTTCCCCAATCACCCGGTTGTTATGAACCAGCACCGCGCCCACGGGCACTTCGCCCTCGTCCCAGGCCCGTTGAGCCAGCGCCAGCGCGTGGCGCATCCAGTATTCATGATTGTGTTCTGAGGTGGACAAGGGCTGATACTCCAGTCGAAAAGCGGGCGGCATTATACACAGCCCTTACAGATAAGACTATTCGAGTTGCTGAAGTTCACCGAGGGGAGTAACGCGCCAGCGGTGCTGGCAAAAATAGAGCAGCGGGTTGTCCTGCTTGCTGTCGCTGTAGCCGCTGTAAAGACGCAGCGGCGTGCCGATGCGTTTTTCCAGCTGGACCACTTTTTCATGCCCCAGACAGCGCATCGTCAGGACCCAGCCGCCGTAGCCGCGGGAAATTTGCGTGGCGATAAGATTTACGCGCGGCAGCCAGGGGGTATCAAAGTAGACCTGCTCCACCAGCGTCTGCGGGGAGCCGGTAATCAGCCAGATATCGGCATCGTTGGCGTCAAGATAGCTGGTCAGGCGCGCCTGCACCACGGGAAACGCGGCAACGTGGCCGCGGAACCAGAGAGCGAACTCCTTTTCGAGCTGTTTGAGCCGCGCTTCGCTGTGGCCAAACGTACATCCCCACAGCAGCAGGCTCATCGGCCAGCGCGCCGCCCGGCCTTTTACCAGCAGCGCGATGCCAATGAGGGGTAAGAGCGGTAAGACGAGCAGCGCGTTCAGAGGCTGACGCCGCAGCAGGTAGCGCATAAACGTACCAAACATATCCTGCTGATGCAGCGTTCCATCCAGATCGAAAAAGACAACGCGACGCTCGTGATTGGCCAAACCTTACTCCTCTGGGTCGTTGAATCCTAACAGCCAGGTAAACAGGAACCCGGCGATCACCGCTACTAAATAGCCTAACAGATAGAGCATGACTTTTCCGGTCACGATGGTTAATGCCAGCGGTAAACCGGAGAGACCAAAGGTGATAACGGTGGCGACTTTCCAGTAGCTGATGAGTGCCCCGCCTACCGCGCCCCCCAGACAGGCCGCAAGGAACGGTTTACCCAGCGGCAGCGTGACGCCGAATATCAGCGGCTCGCCAATGCCGAGCAGCCCGACCGGCAGCGCCCCTTTAATCACTTTTTTCAGGCGCGCGTTGCGGGTTTTCATCAGGACGGCAATCGCTGCCCCCACCTGCCCGACGCCCGCCATCGAGAGAATAGGCAGCAGCGCGTTATAACCGTGCGCCTGCACCAGCTCGACGTGGATCGGCACCAGCCCCTGATGCAGGCCGGTCAGCACCAGCGGCAGGAAGGTACCTGACAGCACCGCCCCCACCAGCAGGCCGCCGCGGTCTATAGCCAGAGACGCGCCGTGGGCGATGGCGTCAGAGATCCACCCGCCGAGTGGCTGAAGGACCACAATCGCGACGCTACCGGTAATTAACGTGGTTAGCAGCGGGTTGAGGATAAGCTCAATCGAGCCAGCCAGAACCGCGCGTAGCTTTTTCTCGATCCAGCACATAAGAATAACCACCAGCAGCACGGCAATCACCCCGCCGCGACCAGGCTGGAGCGCCTCGCCAAACAGCGTGATTTGCGCCAGCTGCGGGCTGGACAAGATCCCTGCCATTACGCCGCCCATGGCCAGCGAGCCGCCAAACACCTTCGCGGTATTGACCCCGACCAGAATGTTCATAATGGCAAACACCGCGCTGCCGAAGATCCCGAGAATGCCCAGCAGGTTCGGATACTGCGTGGCAAAATCCCCGACGATATCCGGGCGCTTGAGGATGTTGATGATCCCGGTGATCAAGCCGGAAGCTATAAACGCCGGGATCAGCGGGATAAAGACGTTTGCCAGCTGTCGCAGCGCATCGCTCATGGGAGCTTTGTATTTGGCCTTCGCCTGCGCTTTGGTGCGTTCAGCGTCGTCAACCGTCACGCTTGCACCGCCGACCATCAGCGCGCGCATGGCATCGACAACCTGCGCCGCCTTGCCCGGCCCGACGATCAGCTGGTGTTGCTGCCCCTGTTTTACGTAGCCGCTGACGCCGGACAGCTTCTTCAGGCCCGGCACGTCAAGCTGGTCGTCGTTATGCACCTCGACGCGCACGCGCGTCATGCAGTTTTCCAGACGCTGAATATTTTTCTCCCCGCCTATCCCCTGCAGGATATCGCTGGCGAGCGCTGCTGTTTTGTCCATAAACGCCTCTGCTAGTTTTCTAATGCCGCCCGTAAGAAGCCGTTATGCGCGTCGAGTTTGGCTCGCGCAGCCGCCGCGTCCAGCCCGCTTAAGATCATCAAAATGGCTGGTTTTACGTCGTGATCGGTCTGCCTGAGCACCGCTTCTGCCTCTTCACGGCCCGCGCCTGTCGCCTCCATCACCATGCGGCAGGCTCTGTCCACCAGCTTGACGTTGGTGGCCTGCATATCGACCATCAGGTTCTGGTAGACCTTGCCGAACTTCACCATCGCACCGGTGGAGATCATATTGAGCACCAGCTTTTGCGCGGTCCCGGATTTCAGGCGCGTGGAGCCGGTGAGCGCTTCCGGCCCAACGACCGGAGAGATGGCGATAGCGGCCACCTGCGCAATCGGCGAGCCGGGGTTGCAGGAGATGGCGACCGTCGTGCAGCCGGTCCGGTTGGCGTATTCCAGGCCGCCAATGACGTACGGCGTGCGCCCGGATGCCGCCAGGCCGACCACCAGATCGTTCGCCGTCAGGTTCAGATCCTTCAGGTCATCCTCACCCAGCTGTTTGTTGTCCTCCGCCCCTTCAACGGCCTTCAGCAGCGCGCCGGGACCACCTGCAATCAGGCCAACCACCAGGCCGTGCGGAACGCCAAAGGTGGGCGGACATTCCGAGGCATCCAGCACCCCGAGACGCCCGCTGGTACCGGCCCCCATATAGATAATGCGACCACCGGCCTTAAGAGCTTCCGCCGCCGCATCGACCGCTTTCGCCACCTCTGGCAATGTCTCTTTCACTGCCTGCGCGACCAGCGTATCCTGTTGATTAAAGCGGTTAACCAGCTCCAGGGTGGAGAGCGCATCCAGATCCATGGTTTGCGGGTTACGCGTTTCAGAAACAAGTGAGCCAAGATTCATTTTTTGTACCTTAAGAATTTTTAATTCATAATAATCACACTATAATGGAATATAAAATTCATTCAGGCGAGCAGAATTCGTTTTTGCGCAGACAATCACATTTCCGCCGGGAGTACTCATGAACTGTTTAATTCGCATTCGCCAGCGCTACGCCGGCTTTGCTCAAAGCGACAAAAAGCTGGCGGATTTTCTGCTTTCTCAGCCCGATCGCGCCCGCCACCTCAGCTCACAGCAGCTGGCAAGCGAAGCTGGAGTGAGCCAGTCAAGCGTGGTGAAATTTGCCCAGAAGATCGGGTTTAAGGGTTTTCCCGCTCTTAAGCTGGCAATCAGCGAAGCGCTGGTGAGTAACCCGAATCCGCAGTCCATGCCGGTGCATAACCAGATCCGCGGCGATGACCCGATGCGTCTGGTTGGGGAAAAGCTGATCAAGGAGAATGTGGCGGCCATGCACGCCACGCTGGACGTGAATACCGAAGAGAAATTACTGGAAAGCGTGGCGATGCTGCGGGCGGCGCGGCGAATTATTTTAACCGGTATTGGCGCGTCCGGTCTGGTGGCGCGTAATTTTGGCTGGAAGCTGACTAAAATCGGTTTTAACGCCATCGTCGAGCAGGATATGCACGCCCTGCTGGCGACCGTGCAGGCGATGGATCCTGACGATCTGCTGCTGGCCATCTCCTACTCCGGCGAGCGCCGCGAGATCAACATGGCGACCGACGAAGCCCTGCGCGTCGGCGGCAAAATTCTGGCGATCACCGGCTTTACGCCTAATGCGCTGCAGCAGCGGGCAACGCGCTGTTTGTATACCATTGCCGAAGAGCAGGCCACGCGCAGCGCGGCAATTTCGTCCACCAGCGCACAAATGATGCTGACGGACCTGCTGTTTATGGCGCTGGTACAGCAGGATCTGGAGCGCGCGCCTGAGCGCATTCGTCACAGCGAAGAACTGGTAAAGAAACTGGTTTGACGCGTATAATGCCCGCCCAGTTTGTGTTGTTTCTGAGAATTTCCTGATGGCGCTGTTAATTACCAAAAAATGCATCAATTGCGATATGTGCGAACCCGAATGCCCGAACCAGGCGATTTCGATGGGCGACAGCATTTACGAGATTAACAGCGACCGCTGCACGGAATGCGTCGGCCACTATGAGACGCCGACCTGCCAGAAGGTGTGCCCGATCCCCAACACTATTCTGAAGGATCCGACACACGTCGAGAGCGAAGAGCAGTTGTGGGATAAATTTGTCCTGATGCACCACGCGGACAAAATTTAGCTTTCGATAATCACCGTCGCGCTGGCATAGTGGCGTTCATCTGCGATCGTCACGTGCATATGATTCACCCCCAGCTTCTCCGCCAGCTTTTGCGCTTCACCCCACAGACGCAGGCGCGGTTTGCCCAGCTCATCATTAAAAACTTCGAACTGGTTAAATGCCAGGCCGTTACGAATGCCGGTCCCGAACGCTTTGGCTGCCGCCTCTTTTACCGCAAAGCGCTTTGCCAGAAAACGCACCGGCTGCTGGTGCGCCTCCCAGATGGCCCATTCGTTATCGCTCAGCACGCGCCTTGCGAGGCGATCGCCGCTCCGGGCGATCACCGCTTCGATGCGGGCTATTTCGACGATATCGGTGCCTAAGCCCAAAATGGCCATTACTGACGCGCTTCCAGCATCAGGCGTTTCATCTCTGATACCGCCTCTTTCAGGCCGCTCATCACCGCGCGGCCAATAATGGCGTGGCCGATGTTCAGCTCGTGCATTTCCGGCAGGGCGGCAATGGCCTTCACGTTGTGGTAGGTCAGGCCGTGACCGGCATTAACCTTCAGTCCCAGGCTCGCGGCGTAGGTGGCCGCTTTGGCGATACGCTCCAGCTCTTTGGCCTGCTCGGCATCGTTTTTAGCATCGGCATAGCAGCCGGTGTGAATTTCGATATACGGCGCGCCCACGTCGGCTGCCGCTTTAATCTGCGCGAAATCGGCGTCGATAAACAGAGAAACCAGGATACCGGCATCCGCCAGGCGCTTGCAGGCATCGCGCATTTTGTCCTGCTGCCCCGCCACGTCCAGCCCGCCTTCGGTGGTCACTTCCTGGCGTTTTTCCGGCACCAGGCAGCAGAAGTGCGGTTTGGTCTCGCAGGCAATGGTCAGCATCTCTTCGGTGACCGCCATCTCCAGATTCATACGGGTGTCCAGCGTCTGACGAAGAATGCGCACGTCGCGGTCGGTAATGTGGCGGCGGTCTTCACGCAGGTGAACGGTAATGCCGTCTGCACCAGCCTGTTCAGCGATAAACGCCGCCTGAACCGGATCGGGATACGCCGTGCCGCGCGCGTTGCGCAGGGTGGCGATGTGGTCGATGTTAACGCCTAACAGTAATTCAGCCATGACAATCCTCGGTTTTCTTTCTGATGCTGTGGTCTAACGTTTGGGCATAAACTGCCTGAATAATTCGCGGCTCTTTAAGGGCTTGCCGCCAAGATACGGCTTGAGGGCAATCCGGGTAAAGCGTTTTGCTGCGCGCAGGGTATCGGCGTCCGGAAACTCGCGTTCATAAAGTGCTCTGAGCTGGCGTCCAGTAAAAGTACTGTTATCAACGACGACGCTGGCAATAAAGCCTTTTTCTTCGCGGTAGCGGTAGGTCATGGTGTCTTCCACCTCATCACCGCTGCCTGCGCAGTGCAGAAAATCCACGCCGTACCCGAGGTGGCCCAGCAGCGCCAGTTCGAAACGACGCAGGGCGGGTTCGGGCGTGCCGGTCGCACCCGCCAGAGCCTGGATACAGTGCAGATAATCGAAGAAAAGTTCCGAGAAGCGAGTCTCATGTTCAAGGACGCGGGAGATGAGCTCGTTGACATACAGACCGCTGTAGAGCGTGATGCCAGAAAGGGGAAGCGCCAGAGAGACGGCTTCAGCGCTGCGCAAGGTTTTGACTTCCCCTCGCCCGCCAAAGCGAACCAGCAGCGGCGTAAAAGGCTGTAGGGCACCCTTCAAATTAGAACGTTTGGAACGTGCGCCTTTCGCAACAAGGCGCACGCGGCCCGACTCTTCCGTGAAGACGTCCAGCATCAGGCTGGTTTCGCTCCAGGGACGACTATGGAGAACGAAGGCGCGCTGCCAACCTTCCATTATACTCGTCGTCTTGAGTTACTGATCTTCGCCGTAACCGAGGCTGCGCAGAGCACGCTCATCATCGGCCCAGCCAGATTTCACCTTCACCCACAGTTCCAGATGAACTGGCGCTTCGAACATCTCCTGCATGTCCTTACGGGCTTCGATACCGATGGTTTTGATCTTGGCGCCTTTGTTGCCGATCACCATCTTCTTCTGCCCTTCACGCTCGACGAGGATCAGGCCGTTAATGTCGTAGCCACCGCGCTCGTTGCTCTGGAAACGCTCGATCTCCACCGTCACAGAGTAAGGCAGCTCGGCGCCCAGGAAACGCATCAGCTTTTCACGGATGATTTCAGACGCCATAAAGCGCTGAGAGCGATCGGTGATGTAATCTTCCGGGAAGTGGTGAATCGCTTCCGGCAGATGCTTGCGTACGATGCCCGCGATGGTATCAACGTTCAGGCCGGTCTCAGCAGACAGCGGAACGATATCCAGGAAGTTCATCTGGCTGCCCAGCCACTGCAGGTGCGGCAGCAGGTCTGCTTTTTCCTGCACGTTGTCAACTTTGTTGACCGCGAGGATCACCGGCGTTTTGCCGTCACGCAGCTTGTTCAGTACCATTTCGTCGTCCGGCGTCCAGCGGGTGCCTTCCACTACGAAAATCACCAGCTCTACGTCGCCGATGGAGCTGCTCGCCGCCTTGTTCATCAGACGGTTAATGGCACGCTTCTCTTCCATGTGCAGGCCAGGAGTATCGACGTAGATTGCCTGATACGCGCCTTCAGTATGGATGCCGACGATGCGGTGACGCGTGGTTTGCGCCTTACGCGAGGTGATAGAAATCTTCTGCCCAAGCAGATTATTCAGCAGGGTGGATTTGCCGACGTTCGGACGTCCGACGATGGCAATAAATCCGCAATAGGTTTTTTCTTCGCTCATTCCAGCTCCAGCATTTTTAACGCCTGTTCGGCGGCAGCCTGTTCAGCCTTACGGCGGCTTGAACCTGTGCCCACCACCGGTTCACTCAGGCCACTGACCTGGCAATGGATGGTAAATTCCTGATCGTGCGCTTCGCCACGAACCTGCACCACCAGATAGGATGGCAGCGGCAGATGACGGCCCTGCAAATATTCCTGCAGGCGCGTTTTCGGATCTTTTTGTTTATCGCCCGGGCTAATTTCGTCCAGACGGGTCTGATACCAGTTAAGGATCAGCTTTTCTACGGTCTGGATATCGCTGTCCAGGAACACGCCACCAATTAATGCTTCGACCGTATCGGCAAGAATAGATTCACGACGGAAGCCGCCGCTTTTCAGTTCACCCGGCCCAAGACGCAGACATTCGCCCAGTTCAAATTCGCGCGCGATTTCAGCGAGGGTGTTGCCGCGCACCAGCGTGGCGCGCATGCGGCTCATATCACCTTCGTCCACGCGCGGGAAACGATGATAAAGCGCATTCGCAATCACGAAACTTAAAATAGAGTCACCCAGAAACTCGAGACGCTCATTATGTTTGCTGCTGGCACTGCGATGGGTTAATGCCTGTTGCAACAACTCCTGATGATGAAAAGTGTAGCCCAGCTTCCGTTGAAGCCGATTAATTACGATGGGGTTCATGCGATACCAATAAATGAATGCGTCAAAAATGCAGCACACGAAACCGACCTGAGAAAACCAACGCGGTTTCGTGTGCCGTGGCACCCTTGCAGGGCCAACCTTAAACTTCGGGGGAATATTCTATACACAACGACAGGGGATGTCGTTAGTTCAAAGAGATTTATCGAGGAAATAATTCACGTAGCCGCGAAATAACGCGGCTACGTGTTCTTTTCCTGAGAATTAATGGATTCCGCCAATACGATTCAGGCGCACGCCGGTCGGCCACTCGCCTTCCTGCTTCTCAAAACTCATCCAGATCGCGGTTGCTTTACCCACCAGATTCGCTTCCGGCACAAAGCCCCAGTAACGGCTGTCCGCGGAGTTATCGCGGTTATCGCCCATCATGAAGTAGTGTCCCGGCGGTACGATCCAGCTGGCCAGCTGCTGACCCGGCTGTTTGTAATACATCCCCACCTGGTCCTGCGCGATTGGCACGGTCAGAATGCGGTGAGTGACATCGCCCAGCGTCTCTTTGCGCTCAACCAGACGAATGCCGTTCTCTTTGGTTTCACCTTTTGGCACCTGGAAGAACCCGCTGGTCGCTTCACCGCCGTTACGACGGGCGAAAGTCTGCACGAAATCACTTGGCTCAACGTTTGAGTAGGTGATTGGCAGCGCGTTTTCACACGCGGTACCGGAGCTGCAGCCCGGCTGAACGGTGACTTCCTTCGCAACCGGATCGTAGGTCACTTTATCACCCGGCAGACCCACCGCGCGCTTAATGTAATCCAGACGCGGATCGTCCGGATATTTAAACACCACGATGTCGCCACGTTTCGGATGCCCCGTTTCGATCAGCGTTTTCTGGTAAATCGGATCTTTAATGCCGTAGGCAAACTTCTCAACCAGAATAAAATCACCGATCAGCAGCGTTGGCATCATTGATCCCGATGGGATCTGGAACGGCTCATAAATAAACGAACGTACCACCAGCACAATCGCCAGCACCGGAAACACCGACGCGCCCGTTTCCAGCCAGCCCGGTTTCGGGCCAACTTTCTTCAGGGTTTTCGCGTCAAGCGCATCGCCAGTCGCTGCCTGCGCGGCAGCCTGACGTTCACGGCGTTTTGGGGCGAAGATAAACTTATCCAGGCACCACAGCAGGCCTGTCACCAGCGTAGCGATGACCAGGATCAGGGCAAACATGTTCGCCATGCCAACTCCTTAAAGGTTATTTGCCGTCTTTACCGACATGAAGAATGGCAAGGAATGCTTCCTGCGGCAGCTCAACGTTACCGACCTGCTTCATACGCTTCTTACCTTCTTTCTGCTTCTGCAGCAGCTTTTTCTTACGGCTGACGTCACCGCCATAGCACTTCGCCAGAACGTTTTTACGTAGCTGCTTCACGGTTGAGCGGGCAATGATGTGGTTACCGATGGCCGCCTGAATCGCAATGTCAAACTGCTGACGTGGGATCAGATCTTTCATCTTCTCAACCAGCTCGCGGCCACGGTACGGCGCATTGTCGTTGTGGGTGATCAGCGCCAGCGCATCCACACGCTCGCCGTTGATCAGCACGTCCACGCGCACCATGTTGGAGGCCTGGAAACGCTTGAAGTTGTAATCCAGTGACGCATAGCCACGGGAGGTAGACTTCAGACGGTCGAAGAAGTCGAGTACCACTTCCGCCATAGGGATTTCATAGGTCAGCGCCACCTGGTTACCGTGGTAAACCATGTTAGTCTGCACGCCACGCTTCTCAATACAGAGCGTAATAACGTTCCCCAGGAACTCCTGCGGCAGCAGCATGTGACATTCTGCAATAGGCTCGCGCAGCTCGTGAATGTTGTTCAGCGGCGGCAGCTTGGACGGGCTGTCGACGTAGATCACTTCTTTCGAGGTGGTTTCCACTTCGTAGACTACCGTTGGTGCGGTGGTGATCAGATCCAGATCGTATTCACGCTCCAGACGTTC
Organism: Enterobacter cloacae complex sp. P42RS; assembly: GCF_014930595.1. Taxonomy (NCBI): domain Bacteria; kingdom Pseudomonadati; phylum Pseudomonadota; class Gammaproteobacteria; order Enterobacterales; family Enterobacteriaceae; genus Enterobacter; species Enterobacter cloacae complex sp. P42RS. Next base: position 18,719 of record NZ_JADBRK010000012.1, on the reverse strand, counting down.
CTGAATGATCTCCATGTGCAGCAGGCCGAGGAAGCCGCAGCGGAAGCCGAAGCCCAGCGCCGTTGAACTTTCTGGCTCGTAGAACAGGGAGGCATCGTTCAGGCTCAGCTTGCCGAGCGCATCGCGGAAGTTTTCGTAGTCGTCAGAGCTGACCGGGAACAGACCCGCGTAAACCTGCGGTTTCACCTTTTTGAAGCCAGGCAGCGCTTTGTCTGCCGGGTTACGCGCGCCGGTCAGGGTATCACCTACTGGCGCGCCGAGGATGTCTTTAATCGCGCAGACCAGCCAGCCTACCTCGCCGCATTTCAGCTCGGTACGGTCAACCTGTTTTGGCGTGAAGATACCCAGACGGTCTGCGTTGTAGACCTGTCCGGTACTCATAACCTTGATTTTGTCGCCTTTACGCATGGTGCCGTTTTTGATACGCACCAGAGAGACCACGCCCAGGTAGTTATCGAACCATGAGTCGATGATCAGCGCCTGCAATGGACCATCCGGGTCGCCTTCCGGGGCCGGAATATCACGTACCAGGCGTTCCAGCACGTCGGTCACACCCACACCGGTTTTCGCGGAGCAGCGTACGGCGTCGGTCGCGTCAATGCCGACAATGTCTTCAATCTCTTCCGCCACGCGCTCAGGATCGGCGGCGGGCAGGTCGATTTTGTTCAGAACCGGCACAACCTCGAGATCCATTTCCATCGCGGTGTAGCAGTTCGCCAGGGTCTGGGCTTCTACGCCCTGCCCGGCATCGACCACCAGCAGCGCACCTTCACAGGCCGCCAGCGAGCGTGATACTTCATAGGAGAAGTCAACGTGGCCTGGGGTGTCGATAAAGTTCAGTTGATAGGTTTCGCCATCAGAAGCTTTATAGTCGAGCGTCACGCTCTGCGCTTTGATGGTGATACCGCGTTCGCGTTCCAGGTCCATGGAGTCCAGTACCTGGGCTGCCATTTCACGATCAGACAGGCCACCGCAAATCTGGATAATACGGTCAGACAGCGTCGACTTACCGTGGTCAATGTGAGCAATGATCGAAAAGTTACGTATGTTCTTCATATAGTTAAATAATTATGCCTTACGAATTCCTGGAGGCCGCTGTTCTTAGCCTGACGTTTTTCAGTGCGAAAACGCAGCATTCTACACTACATACCCGCAACCTGGAAATGCACTTAGAGCCAAGCATAGCGCGAAGAAATGGCGTTTTCTTTTTTGAGATGTAAATAATGATAAAGCCCGGTGGATCACCGGGCCTCAGAAGAGAGCGTCTCGACGCGAAGTTGGTCAGGCGCCAGCGCAACGCTCAGAATAACGGGCTGCCACTCATCGCGCGCGGCGAGCTTCGGTGAGATGCCTTTGGCAAGCCAGAATCCCCCTACGCCACCCAAAGCTGCGCCGCACATGGCGGCCACGTCGGTACCAAACAGCATCTGAAAAAGGCCGCCCATGACAAACAGCCCCACCAGCGGGGAGAGATAGACCAGCATAGCGGAACTCAGCAGACTGCCTTCCGTAATGCCCAGTTCCACCTTCTGACCCGCCACCAGCGGCTGTTCGCTCGGCACGGAGATTGTATGCGATGTCTGTGGCCCTAACTTATTTAGCACGCGACTGCCACAACCGGCTCGGGATGCGCAGCTATTGCATGAGGCTTTAACATCACAGCTGACCAGCGCAATACCATTCTGCCACGAGACGACGGTCGCCCACTCTTTAATCATTGTGCGGCCCTGAATTTAATGCTGTCTGAAATGCGCTTCGCCGTCTGCGGAGGTAATTCCCCCACAATCGTGATTTCTGCGTTATCGCGAACCGTGGTGCTGACCGTACGACGCCCGGTACGAAGCATTTGTTCAGCGCTGTTTGCCGTTGCGCGGTTGATATTCACCGAGAAGCTGAACAAGCCATCGGAATAGAGGCGTGATTCAACCGGCGTATCAATGGTGGGCAACTGACGACGGCTGCTGGACACTTCGCTAAAGCCTTGCGGTATCCAGGAAGGAACCCAGTTGAAATTAGCGGAGTCCCCTGCAGGAACAGAAAGCAGCGGCGGCAGGCTGGCCTTCGCCAGATTCTGCATGCTGTTGCCAACCTGATTGTTCACGCTGAAGGAGATGACGCGGAACTGTTCAAGCGTCTCGCCGTCGCGGTCGAGCAGGTCCACGCGCATCGGCAGCTTGGTTTCCGCATCAATCCAGACGATATAGCTGTAGCGTGTGCCATCGCGCGCAACCACGCGGATCACTTCACACAGCCTGTCTGCAATACGGGTACGCCCTACCGAAATAAAATCATAGTAAGGGGCAAGTCGTTTGAAGTCGGTATAGATAAGCGACGGTAGAGAATCAACGATATAGTCGCCATTCAGCGTGAAAGGCTCCAGACCGGGCTCGAAATAGCTGATTTCGTTGCCACGCTGGACAACTTCCCGACGCGGGCCATCCATCTGTAAAAGCTGGGCGAGCGGCTGGTTATCAAGACGGGCATGGCGATAGCGTAACGACTCGACGCCCTGCTTGTTGATGCTGATAAATGCCAACTCGTAATTGAGTGACTGGCTGGCCAGATTCATTTGCTGCAACAACGCCCCGGATGAAACATCAGCCGAGGCGTTAGCAGAGAAGAACAGGCTACCCGCCATCAGAGACATGGCGAACCAAAGTTGCTTCATTACTGCGATTGCGTTCCTAAAGTTTGGTTTCCGGGCACCTGCACAGCAGCTTGCTGAGTTTGGGCCTGCTCAAACTGAAGCTGTTCAGAGTGCAGACGACGCTGCAACTCATAATCCTGCAACATCGCATTAATGCGACGGCGCTGCTCCTGAACCTGCTGTTGCTGACCGCCGCTGGCGGAGGCATCAGCCGGTACGCCCAGACTTACCGGGCTGGCTTTGCCCATCATCGGCAGTGTGTTAAACACTGGCGCTTCTGGCTGCTGATTAGTTTCAGACTGAGTATTATAGTGCTGGACGCCAACGATAACTGCAAGCGATACGCATGCAGCCACCCCCATTTGGGTGAGCTGGCTGGCCCACGGACGCACTTTTTGCCAGAACGGCATTTTCTGCCACTGGTGCGGTGCGGGTTGCGCTTCAGGAATCAGCGGAGTGGTCTGATGAACAGGCTCATTCTCGATGGCCGCCATCACGCGGGCTGAGATATCGAAATGGAGAACCTCTCCGGTATCACCGCGCAGCGTGTCACGGATGAGATGGTAACTCTCCCAGGTCTCTTGCATTTCGGGAGAATGAGACAGCTCGTTGAGCAGCTCACTATCCAGCGTCTCACCATCCATTAAAGCGGAAAGTTTTTCTTTCTGCATGCCTAATACCTTTTCCAGTATCCCGCTATCGTCAACGCCTGATAAGCGGTTGAACTTTATTATCAATAGCTTCTCGCGCACGGAAAATTCGTGAACGAACCGTGCCGACCGGACAATCCATGATAGCGGCTATCTCTTCATAGCTCAGACCATCAAGCTCCCGTAACGTAATTGCCATGCGTAAATCTTCCGGGAGTGACTCGATCGTGCGAAAAACAATTTGTCTCAGTTCTTCTGACAACATTAAGTTCTCAGGGTTCGAAATTTCTTTCAGCGCACCGCCACTTTCGAAGTTTTCGGCGTCGATAGCGTCTACATCACTGGACGGCGGACGACGACCCTGAGCAACCAGGTAATTCTTTGCCGTATTGACAGCAATACGGTACAGCCAGGTATAAAAAGCACTATCTCCCCGGAAAGATTCCAGCGCGCGATAGGCCTTAATAAAAGACTCTTGCACCACATCAGGTACATCACCTGACGGTACATAGCGGGAAACCAGACTCGCCACCTTATGCTGGTAGCGCACCACCAGTAGGTTAAAGGCTTTCTGATCTCCCTTCTGGACCCGTTCAACCAGGACCTGGTCCGTTAACTGCTCGCTCATCCGAGGTAATGTCTCCCCAAACCTAAATTCCACGCGTTATCGAAACGCCACTCTATAACTACCGCACTTTGAGCAAGCACCAGCTTAGAGTGTCTGATCTTCAATAAGTTCCGTAACGCCTTTGTTTTTGTTCATCGCGCCGCAGACCGTTCATTTTCTCTCATTATAAGTCTGTTCACGATACGCACCACTTTCTGACAAGAAACATCTTTTTCCCGCCAGAAGAGTAACGCAACACAGGCTTTATTTCACCACAAAATCTGACGCTAACGATCTGCTTCGCAAAATAATTTCATTTATTTACCCTTCGTTTACCCCTGTCAGTGCGTTTAGTCATTGCAACTTCCATTAAAAAAAACGTGCAATATCTCGCATTCAGGTGCTATTCTGCCCCAACGCTGTTTAGTAAATTAAACAACAATCATGAATACAACACCTGAACTTCATTGTGATGTACTGATCATCGGCAGCGGCGCTGCCGGTCTCTCTTTGGCGCTGCGTCTGGCTGAACATCAGAACGTTATCGTTCTGAGCAAAGGCCCGATAAGTGAAGGCTCCACATTTTATGCTCAGGGCGGCATTGCCGCGGTATTTGACGAGACCGACAGCATTGCGTCACATGTGGAAGATACGCTGATTGCCGGGGCCGGGATCGTGGATGCGCACGCGGCAGAGTTTGTCGCCAGCAATGCCCGCCATTGCGTTCAGTGGCTTATCGATCAGGGTGTTTTATTCGATACTCAGGTTCAGCCCAACGGTGAAGAGAGCTACCACTTAACGCGTGAAGGCGGCCATAGCCACCGCCGCATCCTGCACGCCGCGGATGCTACCGGAAAAGAAGTGGAAACCACGCTGGTCAGCAAAGCGCTGAACCATCCTAACATCCGGGTCCTTGAGCGGAGCAACGCGGTTGATCTGATCATTTCCGACAAGATAGGCCTGCCCGGCACGCGTCGCGTGGTGGGAGCGTGGGTCTGGAACCGTAATAAAGAGAAGGTGGAAACCTGTCAGGCGAAGGCTGTGGTGTTGGCTACAGGTGGCGCCTCTAAGGTGTATCAGTACACCACAAATCCCGATATTGCTTCCGGGGACGGTATCGCTATGGCCTGGCGCGCCGGCTGCCGCGTGGCGAATCTCGAATTTAATCAGTTTCACCCCACCGCCCTGTTCCACCCTCAGGCGCGAAATTTCCTGCTGACGGAAGCCCTGCGCGGCGAAGGGGCTTATCTGAAACGCCCTGACGGTACCCGCTTTATGCCGGACTTTGACGCCCGCGGTGAACTGGCGCCGCGTGATATTGTTGCCCGCGCCATCGACCACGAAATGAAGCGCCTTGGCGTGGACTGCATGTATCTCGATATCAGCCATAAGCCGGCAGAATTCATTCGCCAGCACTTCCCGATGATTTACGAAAAACTGCTCAATCTTGGCATTGATTTAACACGCGATCCGGTGCCCATTGTGCCAGCCGCCCACTATACCTGCGGCGGCGTGATGGTTGACGATCACGGACGCACTGATGTAGACGGTCTGTATGCTATTGGTGAGGTCAGCTATACCGGGCTACACGGCGCAAACCGTATGGCGTCTAACTCGCTGCTTGAATGTCTGGTGTACGGCTGGTCAGCGGCGGAGGACATCACGAAGCGCATGCCTTACGCCCGTGAAACAGAGCGTTTACCGGCCTGGGATGAAAGCCGCGTGGAGAACCCGGACGAGCTTGTGGTGATCCAGCACAACTGGCATGAGCTGCGGCTGTTTATGTGGGACTACGTTGGGATTGTGCGCACCACGAAACGTCTGGAACGCGCGTTGCGCCGCATTACGATGCTGCAGCAGGAAATTGATGAATATTATGCCCATTTCCGCGTCTCCAATAATCTGCTGGAGCTGCGCAATCTGGTGCAGGTTGCCGAGCTGATTGTTCGCTGCGCGATGATGCGTAAAGAGAGCCGCGGTTTGCACTATACACTCGACTACCCGGATCGGCTTGCTGAGTCCGGCCCGTCGATACTCGCCCCGCAGGTTTACATAAACAAATAAAACGCCTGGGTCAGAGCCGTGTAATCTTCGGAGTAACGCTGGTCTGGCCCACGGATCACCATACGGTCATTAAAACACTCACCCTCTTTTGGCGAAAGCGCCAGCAGCACGCGGTGCGGCAATCGGCCTTCTGTATCAGAGATGTCAGTTCGCAAACGTAACGTCCAGCCGATCTCCTGCGCGGTAGCGATAAACGTGTTGCCCGTACTTTCTGGCAGCACCACGCAGAAAAAGCCCTCTTCTGAGATAAGCTCAGCCGCGTTGACGAGCAGCGCTTTGTGATCGAGTGAACCGGTATAGCGCGCCTGTTCACGCTCCGGTGTACCGCACTCCACGCCGGGCTCGTAGTAAGGGGGGTTGCTGACAATCAGATCGTAACGCGCCGTCTGCTCTGGCGCCCAGGCCAGCACGTCCGCACACTTAACGGTTATCCGGTCAGCCCAGGGTGACTCGGCCGCGTTTTCACCCGCCTGCCCTGCGGCCTGCGCATCCAGCTCCACGGCATCAATAGTGACATGCTCTTCAGTACGCTGCGCCAGCATCAAGGCCACCAGCCCGCTGCCGGTACCGATATCAAGAATACGCTTAACACCTGCGACAGGTGCCCATGCTCCCAATAAAATGCCGTCTGTACCGACTTTCATGGCACAGCGATCGTGAGCGACAAAAAATTGTTTAAACGTAAAACCATCGCGGCGCAGCTGCGCTTTGAGTTGAGACATGTCAGGGCAACCTTCTAAGTGAAACTGGAGTAGCATAGGGGAAAGCGAAGTGGCCGCAAAGCGATATCCATACAAACAGATGAAGATTACAGCCGTAACGTCTATAATCAGCGCCCCACACAGAGGTAGAACATGACTGTAACGACTTTTTCCGAACTTGAACTCGATGAAAGCCTGCTCAATGCTCTTGAGAGCAAAGGCTTTACACGCCCGACCGCCATTCAGGCAGCGGCCATTCCGCCTGCGCTTGAGGGCCGCGATGTGCTCGGTTCTGCGCCAACCGGCACGGGGAAGACAGCAGCCTATTTGCTGCCTGTGTTGCAGCACCTGCTCGACTTTCCACGTAAAAAATCTGGCCCGCCGCGTATTTTGATCCTGACGCCTACGCGCGAGCTGGCCATGCAGGTTGCCGATCACGCGCGTGAACTCGCGGCGAATACGCATCTGGATATCGCCACCATCACCGGCGGCGTTGCGTATATGAACCACGCCGAAGTGTTCAGCGAAAACCAGGACATCGTCGTCGCGACGACGGGCCGCCTGCTGCAGTATATTAAAGAAGAAAACTTCGACTGCCGCGCGGTAGAAACGCTGATCCTCGACGAAGCGGACCGCATGCTGGACATGGGCTTTGCGCAGGATATCGAGCATATTGCAGGTGAAACGCGCTGGCGTAACCAGACGATGCTGTTCTCTGCCACCCTTGAAGGGGATGCGATTAAAGACTTCGCAGAGCGTCTGCTGGAAGATCCGGTGGAAGTCTCTGCGACGCCATCCACGCGAGAGCGTAAAAAAATCCATCAGTGGTATTACCGTGCGGACAACCTTGAGCATAAGGTTGAGCTGCTCAAGCACCTGCTGAAGCAGGAAGACGCAACCCGCACTATCGTGTTTGTGCGTAAGCGCGAGCGCGTGCACGAGCTGGCTGAAATGCTGCGCAACGCCGGGATCAACAACTGCTATCTTGAAGGTGAGATGGCGCAGATCAAGCGTACCGAAGGCATTAAGCGCCTGACCGATGGCCGCGTTAACGTGCTGGTCGCAACAGACGTTGCCGCCCGCGGGATCGACATCCCTGACGTGAGCCATGTCATTAACTTCGATATGCCGCGCAGCGGAGATACCTACCTGCACCGCATTGGCCGTACCGGTCGCGCGGGCCGCAAAGGGATTGCAATTTCACTGGTTGAAGCCCATGACTACCTGCTGCTGCAGAAAATTGGCCGCTATGTTGACGAGCCGCTGAAAGCGCGCGTTATTGATGGCTTGCGCCCAACCACACGTGCGCCGAGTGAAAAAATGACGGGTAAACCGTCCAAGAAAGCGCTCGCGAAACGTGCTGAGAGAAAAGAGAAAGAAAAAGAGAAGCCGCGCGTGAAGCAGCGCCACCGCGATACCAAAAACATTGGTAAGCGTCGTAAGCCAAGCGCTGCCGCGCAGGAAACGAAGACTGAAGAGTAAGAAAAAGCCGGGGTAATCCCCGGCTTTTTTGTTCCCCCCCGTGGCTGAGGCCTTACAGGCTTTCAGTAAAGGTACGGGCGATAACGTCGCGCTGCTGTTCTGGAGTCAGTGAGTTAAAGCGAACCGCATAACCAGACACGCGGATAGTCAGCTGTGGGTATTTTTCCGGGTGCTCAACGGCATCCATCAGCGTTTCGCGGCGCAGCACGTTAACGTTCAGGTGCTGACCCCCTTCAACGCGCACTTCCGGCTGCACTTCCATTGGGATTTCACGGTATTCGATTTCGCCCAGTTTATTCACCGGTACGATTTCATCTTCAGCAAAACCCGCTTTCGCAACCACACAGCGCGCTTCATTTTTCTCGCTGTCCAGCAGCCAGAAAGAGTTGAGCAGATCGTCATTTGCCGCTTTGGTAATCTGGATACCTGTAATCATGTGTTGCCTCCCTTAGGCTACATTAACTGATGCTGGCCTTACGCGGCCAATTGGTAAAACCATTGTTTCTTGTGTGTATATATATCATTCACACCACGGCGATTTATTGATTTAAATCAACAAAAACACCAACCACATGAAGAGTGTGGTTTGAATTTATTGCTTTAGATCAATTTCATACCCCCATCAACTCAACTTAACCTGCATCATTTCAAAATAAATTTAACGACTTAGCACGCATTTCAGCGCGTAATTTTGCTCACAAGCGTTAAACAGGTAAGCTAGTGACAGATTGAGATTCGCAGGAGAGCGACATGACGACACCTTTAACCTGGCATGACGTGCTGGCAGAAGAAAAGCAGCAGCCTTATTTTATCAATACGCTCAGTACCGTTGCCGCTGAGCGTCAGTCCGGGCAAACGATTTATCCGCCGCAAAAAGATGTATTCAACGCGTTTCGCTATACCGAGTTGAGCGATGTGAAAGTCGTCATTCTGGGCCAGGATCCCTATCACGGCCCTGGGCAGGCGCACGGGCTGGCATTTTCCGTACGCCCAGGCGTGGCGATCCCCCCTTCTCTGCTCAACATGTATAAAGAGCTTGAGGGAACCGTGTCCGGGTTTACCCGCCCCAACCACGGTTATCTGGAAAGCTGGGCGCGCCAGGGCGTGCTGTTATTGAACACGGTGCTCACCGTACGGGCGGGCCAGGCGCACTCGCACGCCAGCCTTGGGTGGGAAACCTTTACCGATAAAGTTATCAGCCTTATCAACGAGCATCGTGAAGGGGTCGTGTTTTTACTCTGGGGTTCTCACGCGCAGAAGAAAGGGGCAATTATCGATCGTCAGCGTCATCACGTGTTGAAGGCACCGCACCCGTCACCGTTGTCTGCCCATCGCGGTTTCTTTGGCAGTAATCATTTTGTTCTGGCAAATGAATGGCTGGAAAAACGTGGCGAAACGCCAATTGACTGGATGCCTGTGTTACCGGCAGAGAGCGAGTAGGGTTTGAATGTGCCGGGTCAGGCCCGGCACATAAGAGGCTTATGCCTTATTCTGACGCCACCACTCGGCCAGCAGCACGCCGGTCGCAACGGATACGTTCAGACTTTCCACATTGCCCGTCCCGTCGATGGAGACGCTCAGATCCGAACTGGAGAGCGCCGCATCAGACAGACCATCGCGTTCCTGACCCAACACCAGCACCATCTTGCGCGGCAGCGTCGCTTTAAACAGCGGCGTACCGGCATGGCTGGATGTGGTCACGATGGAATAGCCCGCTTTACGGAACTGCTCGAGGGCATCCAGAACGCTGTCGCCGGTGATCGGCTGTACGTGCTCGGCTCCGCCTTCCGCAGTACGGATCGCGGCGCCGGATTCCAGCAGCGCGGCATCCTGCAGCAGCACGCCCTTCACGCCAAAATGCGCGCAGCTGCGCATCATTGCGCCCAGGTTGTGCGGGTTGCCCACGTCTTCCAGCGCCAGCACGCAGTCATCGGCATCTGCCTGGCTGACCCACTGCTGAACTGTCGTGCCGTTACGTTTTTTAATCAGGAAGCAGACGCCGCCGTGGTGCTCGGTACCGGACGCTTTTGTCAGTTCAGCATCATCAACCACGTGGTAAGCTTTGCGGTTCGCGGCCATCCAGCGCAGCGCTTCTTTAAAGCGCGGGGTCACGCTCTGGATAAACCAGGCGCGGACGATACACTCAGGACGGCTCTGGAACAGCGCCTGGCAGGCGTTCTCGCCATATACGCGGGTCTCTTCCGCGCGCTGACGACGCAGCACTTCCGGGTCGATAAAGCTTTTACCGCTGATACCGCCGTGATCGGCTTTTTCCGGCGTCTCATCGCCAGGGGCGCGAGAAACGGTGCGCCACGGAGAGGCGTTATCACGTGAGAAGTCATCACGCGGACGGTCATCGCGCTTGCGATCGTCACGCTTGCGGTCATCACGTTTGCGGTCATCACCGCGGTTATTTCTGTCATCGCGGGCGGGGCGACGGCCACCGTCTGCACGAGAGGACGCTGGACGCCCGCCACCTTTTCCGGTACGCGGATTTTGGGTGCGTTTATCAGAGTCATCATCACTGCGGACATACATCACTTTGACCTTGCCGCTTTTGTTTTTCATTTCGTCGTTCATGCTTTTCTCCACCAGCGCTGCGCGAAGCGCGCAGATTACCCGATGTGCCAGCGCATAGCCATAATTTCGTACAAAAGCCTGTGACTATTGTTCCCATTGAATAAAACGCATTGTCGTTTCATACAGGCTCACTGATAATATGTAACATATCAGAAACATTATCGGCGTTCTGCCGCTGTCCCACGGCTCTATCAGAGGTTAGTTATGAATACCGTATGTGCCAACTGTCAGGCTTTAAACCGCATTCCGGACGATCGGATGGATGACGGTGCGAAATGCGGACGTTGTGGCCATGAATTGTTTGATGGCGATGTCATTAACGCGACGGGTGCTACGCTGGACAAACTCCTCAAGGACGATCTCCCGGTGGTGGTCGATTTCTGGGCGCCATGGTGCGGTCCGTGCCGCAGCTTCGCGCCAATCTTCGAAGATGTGGCCGAAGAGCGCAGCGGAAAAATGCGGTTCGTTAAGGTTAATACCGAGGCCGAACGCGAGCTAAGCGCACGTTTTCGTATTCGCAGTATCCCGACCATCATGATTTTCAAAAATGGTGAAGTGATCGATATGCTCAACGGTGCGGTTCCAAAAGCACCTTTTGATAGCTGGTTAAACGAATCGCTGTAACATTCCCGGGGCACACCTTGTGCCCCGTTCCCGCCTCTGCGAAAATAGGGTTTTTCCTCCATTTCGCCCATGACTGATAACGCTGTCCTTAAATTACGCGCCGAACGCCTTGCGCGCGCTACTCGCCCCTTTCTTGCTCGTGGCAATCGCATACGTCGCTGTCAGCGCTGCCTGCTGCCGCTGAAGGTGTGTCTGTGCGAGACGCTGGCCCCAAGTACTGCGGAGAGCCGCTTTTGTCTGGTCATGTTCGATACCGAGCCGATGAAGCCCAGTAATACGGGGCGTCTTATTGCCGATATTCTGCCGGATACCGCCGCGTTTCAGTGGTCGCGCACTGAGCCACCTCAGGCTCTGCTCGACCTGGTGGCAAGCCCGGACTACCAGCCGATGGTGGTTTTCCCGGCATCTTATGCGGGTGAACAGCGTCAGGTCCTTACCGCGCCGCCATCTGGCAAACCACCGCTGTTTATTATGCTGGACGGTACCTGGACCGAAGCGCGGAAAATGTTTCGCAAAAGCCCTTACCTCGACGCTCTGCCGGTTATTTCTGTCGATCTTTCCCGCGTCTCGGCCTACCGCCTGCGCGAAGCGCATGCTGACGGGCAATACTGCACTGCCGAAGTCGCCATTGCGCTACTGGATTTAGCAGGAGATACCGCTGCAGCTGGCGCCCTGGGCAACCATTTCTCATGCTTCCGGGAGCGCTATCTGGCGGGAAAAACCGTTCATAAGGGCAGCATCACAGCAACGGAGACAGAAAGCGTTTAAAATCATCAGGTCGCTTGCATTCACAGGAGGCCTGCATGAGCCAGAGAGGGTTAGAAGCGCTACTCCGTCCTAAATCCATTGCCGTCATCGGCGCATCAATGAAACCGGATCGTGCAGGCTATCTGATGATGCGCAACCTGCTGGCCGGAGGATTTAACGGTCCCGTTATGCCCGTCACGCCGTCTTATAAGGCCGTTCAGGGCGTGCTTGCCTGGCCGGACGTGGAGAGCCTGCCTTTCGTACCGGATCTCGCCGTTCTGTGTACAAACGCCAAACGCAATCCGGAACTGCTGGAGTCACTCGGCAAGAAAGGATGTAAAACCTGCATTATTCTCTCGTCTCCGCCTGAACAGCAGCCCGAACTGCTGGCCTGTGCCAGCCGCTATCAGATGCGCATTCTCGGGCCGAACAGCCTGGGTCTGCTCGCGCCCTGGCAGGGGCTGAACGCCAGCTTCTCCCCGGTGCCGATCCGTAAAGGCAAGCTGGCGTTTATCTCGCAGTCGGCTGCGGTCTCAAACACCATCCTTGACTGGGCGCAGCAGCGTGAAATGGGATTCTCCTACTTCATTGCTCTGGGCGACAGCCTGGATATTGACGTTGACGAACTGCTGGATTTCCTGGCGCGAGACAGCAAAACCAGCGCAATCCTCCTTTATCTTGAGCACCTGAGCGACGCCCGTCGTTTTGTTTCCGCTTCGCGTAGCGCATCGCGCAATAAACCGATCCTCGTTATCAAAAGCGGTCGCAGCCCTGCGGCACAGCGTCTGCTGCAGTCTCATTCCGGTATGGATCCGGCCTGGGATGCTGCCATTCAGCGCGCGGGGTTGCTGCGGGTGCAGGATACACACGAGCTTTTTTCCGCCGTTGAGACGTTGAGCCACATGCGTCCGCTGCGCGGCGAGAAGTTAATGATTGTCAGCAATGGCGCGGCCCCTGCCGCGCTGGCGCTGGATGAGCTTTGGCTGCGTAACGGCAAGCTGGCCACGCTGGGTGAAGAGACGCTGCAACGCCTCAGAGAGGCGCTTCCGGCAAGCGTGACGCCCGGCAATCCGCTTGATTTGCGCGATGATGCCAGCAGCGATCGCTATATCAGGGCAATCTCCATTTTGCTGGACAGCCAGGATTTCGATGCGCTGATGATTATCCACTCCCCCAGCGCGGCCGCGCCGGGCAGTGAAAGCGCGCGGGCGCTGATTGAGGCGGTACGAAATCATCCGCGCGGCAAATATGTCACCCTGCTGACCAACTGGTGCGGTGAGTTTTCCTCTCAGGAGGCGCGACGCTTGTTCAGTGAAGCCGGACTGCCAACCTACCGCACGCCGGAAGGCACCATCACGGCATTTATGCATATGGTGGAATATCGCCGCAACCAGAAACAGCTGCGTGAGACACCTGCCTTGCCCGGAAACCTGACGGCGAACACCGTCGACGTTCATCGGCTGTTACAGCAGGCCATTGAAGAAGGCGCGACCTCGCTTGATACGCATGAAGTGCAGCCCATACTGGGCAGCTACGGGATGCAAACTCTGCCAACCTGGATCGCCAGCGACAGCGCTGAGGCCGTACATATAGCCGAACAGATTGGCTACCCGGTCGCCCTTAAGCTTCGTTCCCCCGATATCCCGCATAAGTCTGACGTTCAGGGGGTCATGTTGTACCTGCGTACGGCAACGGAGGTGCAGCAGGCAGCCGATGCCATTTTCGATCGCGTCAAAATGGCCTGGCCGCAGGCCCGGATCCACGGACTGCTGGTGCAAAGCATGGCTCACCGCGCGGGCGCCCAGGAACTGCGGGTGGTGGTTGAACACGATCCTGTCTTCGGCCCGCTCATTATGTTGGGGGAAGGCGGCGTTGAGTGGCGTCCAGAGGAACAGGCCGCGGTGGCGCTACCGCCGCTGAACATGAATCTGGCGCGCTATCTGATCATTCAGGCGATTAAAAGCAAAAAGATCCGTGGCCGCAGCGCCCTGCGTCCGCTCGATATTGCCGGGTTGAGTCAATTCCTGGTGCAGGTGTCTAACCTGGTTGTAGATTGTGCGGAGATCCAGCGGCTGGATATCCATCCGCTGCTCGCCTCCGGCACTGAGTTTACGGCGCTGGACGTAACGCTGGATATCGCGCCATTTGAAGGGGACAGAGAGAGCCGCCTGGCGATCCGTCCGTATCCTCTGCAGCTGGAGGAGTGGGTCGAGATGAAGAATGGGGAACGCGCCCTGTTCCGCCCTATTCTGCCGGAAGATGAACCGCAGCTGCGTGCCTTTATTTCTCAGGTTACGAAAGAAGATCTCTATTATCGCTACTTTAGCGAAATCAACGAATTTACCCACGATGATTTAGCCAATATGACCCAGATCGACTACGATCGAGAGATGGCGTTTGTCGCCGTTCGACGTTCCGATCGGGGCGATGAGATCCTCGGCGTGACGCGCGCAATTTCCGATCCGGATAACATTGACGCGGAATTTGCTGTGCTGGTGCGCTCCGATCTTAAAGGCCTGGGTCTGGGCAGACGACTGCTGGAAAAACTCATCAGTTATACGCGAGATCACGGATTGTTACGCCTGAATGGCATTACTATGCCGAACAATCGCGGTATGGTGACCCTGGCGCGAAAACTCGGATTTGACGTTGATATTCAGCTGGACGAAGGTATTGTCGCCTTATCCCTCGGCCTGACACCAGCAGACAAACCCGAGTAAGCTACTGGAAATGTTACCCACTTTGGACGGGACTGGTGGTATCATTGTCCGCTTATGTTGTTTGCATGGTACAGACAACCCTTCAATGAACAGAGAAGAAACGCACTGTGATGTTGTCAAAATTTAAGCGTAATAAACATCAACAACACCTTGCTCAACTACCGAAGATTTCTCAGTCAGTTGATGATGTAGAGTTCTTTTACGCTCCCGCTCATTTTCGGGAGACGCTTCTGGAAAAGATTGCCAGTGCCACGCGACGCATTTGCATTGTGGCCCTGTATCTTGAACAAGATGAAGGCGGGCGTGCGATCCTGAACGCGCTCTATGAAGCCAAGCGTCAGCGTCCGGAGCTGGATGTTCGCGTGCTGGTTGACTGGCATCGCGCCCAGCGTGGCCGTATTGGCGCGGCCGCTTCAAACACCAATGCAGACTGGTATTGCCGCACGGCGCAGGAAAATCCTGGCGTCGATGTACCTGTTTATGGCGTCCCGGTGAATACCCGCGAAGCGCTCGGCGTCCTTCATTTTAAAGGATTCATCATCGATGACAGCGTGCTTTACAGCGGCGCAAGCCTCAATGATGTCTATCTTCATCAGCTCGATAAATATCGCTATGACCGCTACCATCTGATCCGTAATCCTCAGATGGCCGATATCATGTTTAACTGGGTTGATAAAAACCTGGTACATGGCCGTGGCGTTAATCGCCTTGACGATCCCGAGCGCCCTAAGAGCCCGGAAATCAAAAACGATGTTCGCGCCTTCCGCCAGGAGCTCCGCGATGCTGTTTACCATTTTCAGGGCGACGCAAACAACGAAGAGTTATCCGTTACTCCGCTGGTTGGGCTTGGCAAATCAAGCCTGCTGAATAAAACGATCTTCCATCTGATGCCGTGCGCGGAGCAAAAGCTCACCATCTGCACGCCGTACTTTAACCTTCCTGCCGTACTGGTGCGTAATATCATTCAGCTGCTGCGCGATGGTAAAAAAGTAGAAATTATCGTCGGGGATAAAACGGCGAACGACTTCTTCATTCCTGAAGATCAGCCGTTCAAAATCATCGGTGCGCTGCCTTATCTTTATGAAATTAACCTGCGCCGCTTCCTCAGCCGTTTACAGTATTACGTAAACACTGACCAGCTGGTTGTGCGTCTGTGGAAAGATGAAGACAACAGTTACCATCTGAAAGGTATGTGGGTCGACGATGAGTGGATGCTGCTGACCGGTAACAACCTGAACCCGCGCGCGTGGAGACTGGATCTGGAAAACGCGATCCTGATCCATGACCCGCAGCATGAGTTAGCCGCACAGCGTGAGCGTGAACTGGAGTTGATTCGCACGCACACCACGGTGGTTAATCATTACCGCGAGCTGCAGAGCATTGCCGATTATCCTGTGAAAGTTCGCAAGCTGATTCGCCGCTTGCGTCGTATCCGTATTGACCGACTTATCAGCCGAATTCTGTAATGTCCAGGCCCTGTTACCCGCAGGGCTTTTTTATGGAGCCCGTTGATGCGTATTCCTCTGTTACTGAGCGCTTTCTTTCTGACTGGCTGCAGTCATATGGCCAATGATAGCTGGTCCGGTCAGGACAAAGCACAACACTTCCTCGCTTCCGCTATGCTGTCTGCAGCCGGTAATGAGTACGCGCAGCATCAGGGATACAGCCGGGACCGTAGCGCGGCGATAGGGTTGATGTTCTCAGTGGGCCTTGGGGCATCAAAAGAACTATGGGATAGCCGCCCCGCAGGGAGCGGCTGGAGCTGGAAAGATTTCGCCTGGGACGTAGCCGGCGCAACAACCGGCTACGCCGTCTGGCAGATGGCACATTATTAAAGGCGGATACCTTTTCCTTTGCGATGCAGCATCAGCGAGACAATAAACGCCAGCGCTCCCATTACGGTGACATACCAGAAGAAGGTCGTTTCACTGCCCCACGACTTAAGCGATAGCGCGACATACTCTGCCGAACCGCCAAACAGGGCATTCGCTACCGCATAAGAGAGGCCAACACCCAGCGCCCTCACCTGTGCGGGAAACATTTCCGCTTTCAAAATGCCACTTATTGCCGTGTAAAAACTGATAATAATGAGTGCCACCATGATCAGCGCGAAAGCGGCATACGGCGACGTTGTCTGCTGTAGCGCAGTCAAAAGCGGCACGGTACCCAGGGTGAGCATGCCGCCAAAGATCAGCATGGAGGTGCGGCGACCTATTTTGTCCGACAGCGCGCCGACAATCGGCTGGATAAGCATAAAGACGAGTAACGCCACCGTCATGACGACACTCGCAACTTTTGCATGCATGCCCGTGGTGTTAACCAGATATTTTTGCATGTAGGTGGTAAAGGTATAGAAACTTAGCGAGCCCGCGGCGGTAAAACCTAACACCATCAAAAATGCTTTGCGGTTTCGCCAGAGCCCCTTCATCGAGCCCGCCTCTTTCAGCGCCCTGACCTCCTGTTGAGAGGTTTCATCAAGCTGACGGCGTAGCCACAGGGCGACAACCGCCAGGGCAGCGCCCATAGCAAACGGGATGCGCCAGCCCCAGGCGTGCAAATCTTCATCGCTAAGGATTTGTTGCAGGATCACCACAACCAGTAACGCCAGCAGCTGTCCGCCAATGAGGGTCACATACTGGAATGATGCATAGAAACCTTTTCGGCCTTCAACCGCCACTTCGCTCATGTATGTCGCACTGGTGCCGTATTCCCCACCGACCGACAGCCCCTGGAACAGACGTGCCAGCAGCAGCAACGCGGGTGCCCATGTTCCGATAGTGTCATATCCGGGCAGGCAGGCAATCACCAGCGAGCCGACGCACATCATGCATACGGAGATGAGCATGGAGGTCTTGCGCCCTTTTCTGTCTGCGATCCTGCCGAACAGCCATCCACCGATCGGGCGCATCAGGAACCCGGCGGCAAAAACGCCTGCGGTTTGCAGAAGCTGAGTGGTGGTATTCCCGGACGGGAAAAAGATATGCGCAAAGTAGAGTGAACAGAATGAATAGACGTAAAAGTCAAACCACTCTACGAGGTTCCCCGAGGAGGCCCCAACGATTGCCCAAACCCGACGACGGGTATCCTTACCTGCCAAATTGGTGTTATCCGTATCTGCACTGGCTACGGTTTCTGTCATTTTAAAATCCTCTGTCTCACATTGCGGGCCATTGCCCACAAACAGTAAAACCGGATTTAAAATGAATCGTTAGGTAAATAAAATGTTTCCAATATGTTTCATTACGTTTTGTGAACTCGATCAGGTATCGAATTATTAGCGGACGTAGTAATTATCCCCACTTCTGCTGATGCGCCTTTTTTCGCTGCAAATAATCTTCATCTGCACGAATTTTATCCCACCACTTTTTGAAGACCGCGGCGGCTTCGGCTTTTACGGGATCGCAATCCAGCGGTTTTACCTGGCGCTTCTCATCGTACTTTTTACCGTCTTTATGATTGGCGTATCGCCTGGCGCGCGTATAGCCCATCTGAATGAATTTACGCGCCATATCCATACCCACAAAGTCGTTTTGCTGACGATATTCTTCAAACAGGGCGTAAATTTCTTTTGCCGATCGCGCTGCAACTTCAGCATCTTTGTATCGCCAGTGCGGAAGGATCTCGCTTTTGTAAGGCTCCACCATGAGCACACCCTGCTCTCCCCGCCCCACCTGATACAGCTCTGCATGGTCACGGAAATTAATGTTGGCAAAATCTTGTTGGTAATTAAAGGGACGTGTCAAAGCGGCACCATTGTTAAAATCGTTTTAACAATTGTAGGTACGGTCAGTCGGTGCCGCCACTTGGTATTTTCCGGCGCACAAAGCAAAAAACCCCGCACCTTACGGTACGGGGTTCTTCTTGATTGATGCCTGGCAGTTCCCTACTCTCACATGG